>CAJLWS010000054.1 GCA_905210385.1 uncultured Eubacteriales bacterium
TATCAGCGCGCGGTCCGGCAGTCTGCTGCCCTCCGTCCAGAACCGTTCCCCCCTCTCCGCTCTGGGCGGGGATGTCCGGAGCCGGTTCCCCCTCCGGCAGCACATAGCTCACCGCGGAGCCCATTCCCCCCGCCGCCGTCTGGGCCGGGGCGTCCAGCGCCCCCAGCAGGGAGAAGGGCAGCGGGATGGACACCGGGCACAGCAGCCGGAAGAGCACCACCGCCCACAGGGCGTAGGAAAAGATTTTGGGCGCCCGGCGCAGGGCCAGCCGGGCCAGCAGCACCGCCCCGATGACCGCGCTGGCGGTGAGGCTCATGTTCACCACTGGGAGGAACAGGCCGCTGTACAGGCCGCCGGCCATGTTTTGCAGATGGCTCAACACGGCTGGCTCACCCCCTGCTCTGGTCGATGAGCTCCTGCAGCTGCCGGATCTCCTCCTCGCTCAGCTTCTTGCGCGCCGCGAACGAGGCCAGAAAGGCGGGCAGGGAGCCGCCGAAGGAATCGGCGATGAACTCCTCGCTCTGCCGGGCCTGGAACTCCTCCCGGGAGAGCAGGGCGGTCACCGTCCCGTTCTGATTCTGAAAGATGCCCCGGTCGCACAGCCGCTTGAGCACCGTGTAGGTGGTGGACTTCTTCCAGCCCAGCGCCTCCCCCGCCAGCTTCACCAGCTGGGTGGAGGACACCGGCTCGTTGTTCCAAATGATGTCCGCGAACCGGGACTCGATCAGCCCCATTCTCCATTCCGCCATGGGTTTCCCTCCTCGGTCTACATTTTGTCATTCCACCTTCAGTTTACAAAAGTTAGACCTCTTTGTCAAGGGCAATCCCCTATCCTTCTACCCCCGGTTCCAACCGATGATCCGGATCAGGGAAAAAACGGGATAGCCGTATAGGCTGGCGGGGTAATTCTCCATGTCGTTGGTGTTGGAGTGGACCAGGTAGTCCACCGTCTGTCCGGCGGCGTCGGTCGCCAGATCCCGGACCACCACCGTGTGGCGCAGGCTGTCGGCCGTCCCCATCTGGATCAGATCGCCGGGCTGGCCAGTGTAGTAGGGGGCGTCCACCAGAGCGGACAGGCCAAATCCATTATTTTTCATTGCGTACTCCCGGAACTGGTTCACCCCGCTCCAGGAGGGGGAGCGCCCCTCGGCCAGCACTGTCTCCGAGGGGTCGGGGCCGTACCACTTCCAGATGTCCGGCCCCTCCGTGTCCATGGGGATGCCCCCGGCCAGCAGGCACTGGGAGGCGAAGTTCTGGCAGTTGCCCCCGTAGTCGGAGTAGTCGGGCCACGCCTGGCTGCGCTCCATGGCGTACCGATCGGCGTAGGCCAGGGCTGCCTGCCGGTCATAGGGCTCGTCCGCCTGGGGCAGGACGACCTGCTCTTCCCGGCCCGCCTCCCGCTCCTGCCAGGCCTGGCGCAGCTGGGACAGGTAGTCGGGTGCGGCATCCAGGTAGGCCTGGGCGACATCGTCCTCCCCCACCTGCTCCGCCAGCTGGGTGAAGAGGATGTCGCACTCCCAGTGGCCCCACAGCCGCCAGCCCGACCCCGTCTCCTCCAGCACGAAGACGTGCCCGTTGCTCCCCCGCTTGGAATCCACCCCGGGAAACTGAGCGAAGTTCTGCACACTGGCCTCCTCCGCCCGGACCTCCAGCCGGCCGTCCTCCCGCCACACCATCTCCCGGCAGGTCAGGGTGTAGGAGTAGCCGGTGAGGGAGTAGTCCACCTCCGGGATCAGGGTGCGCAGGCCGATCTGCAGCGTGATGGCGCTCTCATTGGTCTGGACCTGGACAGGGTCTGCGAAGAGAACGGAGAAATCGGGCTCCTCCAGCTGGGCCAGCGCCTCATAGGCCGCAGCCATGTAGCCGTGGATCAGCCCCTCCTGCTCCTGGGTCAGGGGGATGACCCCCTCATCGTACACGATCTCCCCCGCCGCCTGCACCTGTTGCGCGGCGGACTGGCTGGGGCCGGGGTCAATTCCCCACGCCGGCAATTCTGATGGCCCCGCCTCCATCTCCGGCCCGCAGGCCGACAGGACCAGCAGCAGCCCCGCCGCCAGCCACCCGGCCCAGATTCTCCCTCGTATCCCATTCCCCAGCTTCATCGCAACGCGCCTCCTGTCTTGGTTTTCCGCGGGCATGTCCGCTCCTTTTGTTGGTCTACATCTTATAGTCCTGTCCAACAGTTTACATATAGTAGACCTTTTTGTCAAGACGGAGTTTCTATAAAAGAAATTCCACCGGGCAGCTCAAAATGGGCCGCCCGGTGGTGCTTCTTCATATACCTTTTGCTTGGTTCAGCAGTCGGGCCATCGCCCGGTTCACCTCCCAGTCATTTCTGCAAACCAGGAGCTTGTCCCGGTGAGGGGCGAGGCAGATTTTGAGGCGGGCCTTTCGCTCTCTGGTGCGGGCATCCCATAAAATCCAGCGGATGAACTCCCAGTCGAATTTTTCCGGGCAGCCCTCGGCGGCGCTCTCCCGGACTTTGCCCTGGTATTCCACGCTCCTCCGCCAGGCCCGCCAGAAACAGCGCAACCGGGGAAAATTGAGAAATATGATGTAGTCAGCCTGTTCCAGGCGCTGTTCGTAATAAAATTTGCTGTAATTGCCGTCAATGACCCAGGAGTCATTTCGCTCCAGAAAATCCCGCACCATCCGACGGCTCTCCTCCCGGTCCCGCTCCACCCAGCCGGGGAGAAAGTTCACCGTGTCCAAGTATAAATGAGGAATTCGCAGCCCCTTGGCCAAGTTCTTGGTCAGGGTAGATTTGCCTGAACCACTGTATCCGATGACAGCGATCTTCATGGCATATCCTCCCGGATGATTTGTCCGGCCCAGCCAATCAGCAGGAGCGAACGGACCTCCAGATTCTCTTCCGTCAGACCCTGCCCGCCCTGGAGCACAGCCCGGTCCGGCCCAGTCAAAGCGGCGGCCAGGACCGTTGTCTCACGCAGAAAGCGCCCCGTCTCCAGAAAACATTTGGCCCGGAGAGCGAAGGCAGCGGCCTTGAACTGCCCGGCCAGCACCTCCAGGCTGCGGCCGTGGAGCAGGTTGTGCCCAGTGATGTGGTACAGGTCACAGGCCGTCCGAATGAGAACCCGGGCTGCGTCCGCTCGGCCGATGGGCGGGACGAGGGTGTTCAGGTCCCCCAGGATGGGGGTGGTGTCGTGGACGAACTGGAACAGGTCTGCCCGGTCCCAGCCCGCCAGCTCCGCCGCCCCGGAGAAAAAGCCGCAGGCCAGCTCCGGATGGGGCAGGCCTGCCAGCACCTCCCGGTAGGTCCGCCAATCCGCCGCCTCCACCCGGTCCAGGATGACCACCAGGTCGATGTCGCTGCCCTCCCGGGCCTCTCCCCGGCCGTAGCTGCCCTGGAGCCCCAGAAAGCGCAGCCGGAGACCGAAGGCGGCCTGGAGCCCGGCCTGGGCCTGTCCCAGCCAGGCGTGAATGTCGATGGGCATGAAAACGCCCTCCTTTCCAAAGTTGGGATGGAGGGATACCGTATCATGCCGGAGGGTTCCTGTCAAGAGGGTAGGAACAAGGGGCAAGGGCGGGGCACTTGCATCCTGCGGAGGCCCGGCCGGGCCTCCGGCTCTGTCAGGTTTCGCCTGACGGCGAGTTCCTTTTTGTGTGGACAAAAAGGAACCAAAAAGCCACTCAAGGGGCGTCAAGCCGAATCGAGTGTGCCAAAGGGCGGCCCACTCTTTAGGCTTTCCACCCCCTGAGGACCCCCGGAAGGGCTACGAGGGCGCCAGTCGGGGTGCAGCGGCAGCTTTCCGGTGCGCAAGCTCGGCAGCTGGGCAATTCCCTCGGCGGCCTCCGGCCTGGTGCCGCCAAGGTTGTTAGACTGTACCCCCCATTGGGGCTCCTGGCCAGGTATAATCCTGAAAGCAAATGCGCAGAACGGGGGCATAGCCCTGAGGATAGTGCGTTGAACGGGCACCAAGCCTAAACTTTTTGCTCAGTTAGGCGTCCAGATGGGTGCATGAGATTGCCCCGAGCCTGTCGTCACAAGGCCGGAGGCCGTCAGAGGAACCGGCGCACCGGCGTGTCCAGGACGCCGGAAAGCTGTGCTGGCACTTCGACTGAAAAGGGGGGGGATACCCAAGGGGGGTATGCCCCCCTTCGGGCGCGTTTTTGGTGACTTTCTGCGCGTTCAGAAAGTCACCCGCCTGTCGGGGCGGGTCCCAACGACTTTAAAAAACCGCCCGCCGGTGCGAGAGCCGGCAAAAAAGCACCCCCTCCCCGGTTTGGGGAGGGGGCCAAGGGCCCTGCGGGCCCCGTTACTTTTTCAAACTCTCCGCCCAGGCGGCGTACCGCTCTACCTTGGCGTTGCAGTCCGCCCGGTCCTTGCCCTGGGCCAGGATATACACCTTGACCTTGGGCTCGGTGCCCGAGGGGCGCACGATGACGGAGGTGCCGTCGGCCAGCTCGTAGCGCAGCACGTTGGAGCCGGACAGCTCCATGGCGGACTTCTCCCCAGTGTGGGCGTCCACCACGCTGCCGTCTTTGTAATCCTTCCACTGGGCCACCGCTGTTCCTCCGATCTCCTTGGGAGGATCGGCCCGGAGCCCAGCCATCAGGTCGGCCATCTTACGCAGGCCATCCAGGCCGGGCATCACCAGGTTCAGGGTCTTCTCCCCATAGTAGCCATACTTCTCGTACAGCTTCAACAGGGCGTCGTACAGGGTCATACCCTGACCGGCATACCAGGCAGCCATCTCGGTCAGGCACACCGCGGCGGTCACTGCGTCCTTGTCCCGGACGTAGTCCCCCAGCATGTAGCCATAGGACTCCTCGTAGGCAAAGATCACCTTGCCCTCTCCCGCTCTCTCCAGCTTGTCCTTCTTCTCCGCCAGGAACTTAAAGCCGGTAAAGGTGTCGTAGCACTGAAGGCCGTTGACCTCGGCCACCTTCCGGGCCATCTCGGTGGTGACGATGGTCTTCAGGGCCACGGGTTTTTCCGGCATCTTGCCGGTGCGGTTCTTGGCCCCGATGAGGTAGTCCAGCAGCAGCACACCGGTCTGGTTGCCGGTGAGTACTCTATACTCCCCATTGCCCGCGCTGACCATGATACCCACCCGGTCGGCGTCCGGGTCGGAACCCAGGATGAAGTCTGCCCCGTACTTCTTAGCTAGCTCCACCGCCAGGGCAAAGCCCTCGGGGTTCTCCGGATTGGGGGAGACCACAGTGGGAAAGTTGCCATCAATGACCATCTGCTGCGGCACGCAGATCACGTGCTTCATCCCCAGACGGCGCAGAGCCTCGGGAATGAGCTTGTAGCCCGTTCCGTGGAAGGGGGTATATACCATCTGGAAGGTGTCGGCCACCGCCTCCACGGCAGCTTTGTCATTGACCTGGCCCATGACGTTGGCCAAGAACTTCTCGTCCGTCTCTCCCCCCATGAGGGTGATGCGGCCATCGGCCATAGCCTGGCCATAATCCATAGTCTTGACGCAGTCGAACACGTCCAGCTCCCGCATCTTCTTGGCCACCTGGTCGGCGTGGCGGGGAGGCAGCTGGGCCCCGTCAGACCAGTAGACCTTGTAGCCGTTGGACTCCTTGGGGTTGTGGCTGGCGGTGATATTGATACCAGCGGTGCAGCCGTACTCCCGGATGGCGAAAGACAGCTCCGGGGTGGGACGCAGGGCCTCAAACAGCCGGACGGGGATGCCGTTGGCGGCCATGACGCAGGCAGCCTCCCGGGCGAAGGTGTCCGAGTTGTTCCGGCAGTCAAAGCACACCGCCACCCCCTTGGCAGCGGCCTCCGGCCCCTCGGCCAGGATGACCTCGGCAAAGGCCTGGGTGGCATGGCGAATGACGTGGACGTTCATCCGGTACAGGCCCACCCCCATAGTGCCCCGCAGGCCGGCAGTGCCGAACTCCAGCTGGGAGAAGAACCGGGACTCGATCTCCTTGTCGTCCCCGGCAATAGCGGCCAGCTCTGCCTTTTCCTCCTCAGATAGGGCAGGGGAGTGGAGCCATTTCTCATAGGTTTCCTTGTAGGTCATTGCGTTTCCTCCTCATATTCTTCCTCGGCGGGTTCCACCGGCGCACACAGCACGGCCTTTGCCTCCTCCAAGCGAGAGGCCGGGACATAGATGTGCTCCCCCATGGGGACCACCAGACCACGGGTATAGGATAGTCCGCCCACATCGGGGCGCCTGGTAAAGTAGGGGATCTGAAAGCTCTCCAGCATGGAGCAGCACAGCTCCGCATACCCCACCGCATGGTAATCCACCGGCAGGAGGGCGGCCTCCTCCGGCTCCCCGGCGGCGTTCTTCGGCCAAAAGTACAGCAGGCCGCTGTTTTTCATCCTATCCCCTTCCGTTTCATCCGGACCGCTCTCTAGATCTACCCTATGCTTCTTCTCAGAACGCAAAGTTACCTTCCACAAATACGGGGATCTCCCGTCCGTCCCAGGTGCTGCCCGTGATGGACAGGTCGGCAGTACCCACCATGAAGTCCACATGGTTCATGGACTGGTTCAGCCCCGCAGCTTTCTGTCCCTTCCCATCCAGCTTTTCCCCGCCCTTGACGCAGTTGGGATAGGCGGAGCCGAAGGCCAGATGGCAGGAGGCGTTCTCATCAAACAACGTGTTGTAGAACAGGACACCCGTGTTGCGGATTGGGGAGTCATAGGGCACCAGCGCCACCTCGCCCAGATAAGAGGAGCCTTCGTCCAGGTTGATGGAGTTTTTCAGCACTTCCTCCCCTTCTCCGGCGTGGACATCCACAATTTTACCGTTTCGGAAGTCCAGGTAGAAGTCCCGCACCAGATTGCCGTTCAGGGCCAGGGGCAGGGCGGCGTATACCCTGCCGTCCACCCCATCCCACCGGGGGGCGGTGAAGAGCTCCTCCGTGGGCATGTTGGCCACGAACTCCACTCCGGCAGGGGTGGCATCAGCGCCGCCCATCCACACATGGCGGTCCGGCAGCCGGATGGTCAGGTCGGTGCCCAAAGAATTGGTGTAGTGCAGGGATTTGAAGTTGTAGTCGTTGAGGATCTTGGCCCGGCGGGCAGTGGCCTCGATGTGCTCCTTCCACCGCTCCACCCCCTTGCCGTCCCCGGTGATGCGGCATACGGAGAAGATGGCATCCCACAGGGCATCTACAGCATCTTCCCCCTTTTTGTCGGGGAATACCTTCTCCGCCCAGGCCCGGGTAGGATAGGCGGCTACACACCACTGGAAGCGGTTGGCGGTCATGGCGTCGTAGTAGGGCTTGGTAGGCTGGGCGCTGGCCCGCTGCCAAGTCTGAATGCGGGCAGGATCCACTCCCTTGAGGGCCTCTGGGTCTGAGCCAGTGATAGACAGGGCAGGAGCTTGCTGTTCCAGCAGCCAATCAAACCTGGCCTTCAAATAACTGGGGAATTCAGAAAAGACTGCTTCGTCCGCCTTCAGGTAACGTTGGCGGGTAACGAAGTCGTCTGTCCAGTCCATCACCACATCCCGGGCGCCACAGTCATACGCCGCCTCCACGCACAGGCGGGCCAGAGGGGCGCACTCGATGGGAGCCGCGATACGAGGGGTCTGCCCAGGCTGGACGTTCATGCCCACCTCCACCAGCAGGTGGGCGTACTCCTTAAGCTTGGCTTTAAAATCCTTCACCATTGAGGCATATTCTCCTTTTCCGCTTTTGGTGCCTTCATTATAGCCTGTCCCAGCGAAAAAAGCAATTCCGGTTTGCATTTTTTACCTGATTGAAGTATAATCTATCCTGTTAAAGTGTCGGCCCTGCCAGCCGGCCGTAATCCAGCCAAAGAAGGAGCTGCCGCCATGCTGAAAACCGTCATCCCCGCAGGGTATGCCCCCTGTCTGAATCTGTACGACACCCAGAAGGCCATCGGCCTGCTCAAGCGGCTGTTTGAGGACAGCCTTGGAGGCGCCCTCCACCTGCGCCGGGTGTCCGCTCCCCTGTTTGTGGAGGCCTCCACCGGCCTGAACGATGACCTGAACGGGGTGGAGCGCCCGGTGTCCTTTGACATTCCATTTGCCGGCCGGGAGGCCCAGGTGGTCCACTCCCTGGCCAAGTGGAAGCGCATGGCCCTGTACCGCTACCAGTTCTCCGTGGGGGAGGGGCTGTACACCGACATGAACGCCATCCGCCGGGACGAGGAACTGGATAACCTCCACTCGGTCTATGTGGACCAGTGGGACTGGGAGAAGGTCATCGCCCCCCGGGACCGTACCCTGGACTACCTGAAGACCACAGTGTCCACCATTGTGGAGGTGCTGGCGGATACCCAGGCCACCCTGCGCTCTGTCTTTCCCCAGCTCACCCCCCTGCCCGCCGTGGAACGGCAGGGTTCCTTTGTCACCACCCAGGAGCTGGAGGACCGCTGGCCCGCCCTGTCCCCCAAGGAGCGGGAGGATGCCTGGGTCAAGGAGCATCCCACCACCTTTGTCATGGGCATCGGCGCCCTGCTGAAGTCGGGCAAGCCCCACGACGGCCGCGCCCCGGACTACGACGACTGGGCCCTGAACGGGGACATCCTGGTGTGGAACAG
>CAJLWS010000055.1 GCA_905210385.1 uncultured Eubacteriales bacterium
GCCGCCGGTAGTCGGCCTTGCCCGCCACCTCGTCACTGGCGGAGAGGTTCAGGATCAGGGTGGCGCCTCCCTCCACGGCCAGATGGGTGGAGGGGGAATCCGGGGCCCATAGATCCTCGCAGATCTCCACCCCAATGATCAGACCGGGCACATTGCAGCAGAACGTCTGGGTGGGAGAAAGTCCTATAGCCTGCTCCTGACCGGCAAACTCCATGGTGCAGTCCAGGTCGTCGCTGTCCGCCCCGGAGGCGAACCACCGCCGCTCATAGAACTCTCCGTAGTTGGGGATATGGATCTTGGGTACCAGGCCCAGAATCCTTCCCTGGTGGATGACGGCGGCGCAGTTGTAGAGCTTGTTGGCGCACCGCACCGGCAGGCCGACTGCCGTCACCATATCCAGATCCCGGGTGGCCTTCAGAATGGTACCCAGGGCCTCCTCGGCCCCCTTGAGCAGGGCGTCCTGAAGGAAGAGGTCCCCGCAGGTGTACCCGGTGAGGCACAGCTCGGGCAGGGCCAGTACCCTGACCCCCTGCTCCGCCGCCTGCCGCATCAGCGCAGCGATCTGCGCCGCGTTATATCCGCAGTCGGCCACCCGGATCTTAGGGGTGCCCGCCGCCACTTTTACAAAGCCGTCTCTCATGAAGCGACCTCCTCGTACGATTGCCCTTTGGCAAAGCAGATGCCAAGCCCTCGGAACTTATCAAACTGGTACTTATGATACCCTAAATCGCCCTGGAATGCAACCGGGGATGCAGGCCCGACAGGTTCCCCCCCTGACGGACCAATTTCCCCGTCTCACCTGACCGAGTACCCGGGACAAATTATGAACTTTTTGCAAAGTTTTCCGCCAACTCCTTGTCCCGGGGCATTTCCCCTGTCGGAATGTTGTATTTTGCTTGAAAAAACCGCCCCGTTTTTGACAGACCCCCCCGCTCCATCCGGCGGAAATCTTGATTTTCCGGCGAAAATGGTGTAGACTAATGCGTACTCTAAAAATGACCATACTGGAACATAGGAGGACCTCGCCATGACGTACACCTACGATCAGTATCAGCAAAGCGCCGACTATATCCGTGAGAAACTGGGTTCCTTTTCCCCCAAAGTTGCCATGATTCTGGGCTCCGGCCTGGGCTTCCTGGGAGATGTGGTGGAATCCCCCATTGCCATTCCCTACGGAGAGATCCCCAACTTCAAGGCATCCACCGCCCCCGGCCACAAGGGCCGGCTGGTGTTCGGCACCCTGTCCGGCCAGCCCGTGGCCGTGATGCAGGGGCGGATGCACCACTACGAGGGCTACTCCTATGAGGACGTGTCCTACGCCGTGCGGGTGCTGCGCCTGCTGGGCTGCGACACCCTCATCGTCACCAACGCCGCCGGCTGCGTGCGCACCGACTGGCAAGCCGGGGACCTGATGCTCATCACCGACCAGATCAAGCTGTTCTCCGAGTCCCCCCTCCGGGGGGAGAATCTGCCCCAGTTCGGCACCCGCTTCCCCGATGCCTCCCACCTGTACACCCCCCGGCTCCAAGCTCTGGCCCGGCAGGTGGCCGCAGCCCAGGGGGTCACCCTGCGGGAGGGAGTCTACTTCTACTGCTATGGTCCCCAGTACGAGACCCCCGCCGAGGTGCGGGCCGCCCGCATCCTGGGCGGGGACGCAGTGGGCATGTCCACTGCCCCCGAGGTCATCGTGGCCTCCCACTGCGGCATGGAGGTGCTGGGCTTCACCCTGCTGAGCAACATGGCCGCCGGCATCCTGGACCAGCCCCTGAGCGAGCAGGAGGTTCTGGACGCCGCCGCCGCTGCCAAAGATAAGTTCTCCACGCTGGTGCTGGGCTGTCTAGAACAGCTCTGATCCCCATCGCTTTTCCACTCCTGATCTCAAGGAAAGAAGGATGATCGCCGCCATGTCAACCCTGTTCACCAACGTCACCGCCCTGCTCATGGACGAGGACTTCACCACTCTGAAGGACGGCTATGTGGCCGTGGAAGGCAGCAAGATCACCTATGTTGGCCCAGACCGCCCTCAGGGCAGTTTTGACGAGACGATTGACTGCGCCGGCAAGGTGATGATGCCCGGCTTCGTCAACGCCCACACCCACGTCCCCATGACCCTCATGCGGGGCTATGGAGGCGGGCACAACCTTCAGGACTGGCTCAACCAGTATATCTTCCCTGCCGAGGCCAAGCTGGACGACCGGGCGGTGGCCGCCGGGGCCGGGCTGGGGCTGGCCGAGATGATCGCCAGCGGCGTCACCTGCATCGCCGACATGTATATGCACACCCCGGTCATCGCCCGGCAGGTGCTGGAGGCGGGCATCTCCGCCAACCTGTCCTGCGGCGGGGTCTACTTCGGCGCGCCGGAGGACTTCTCCCCGGACACCTGCGCCGACTGCGGCAACCAAAAGACCCTCACCGAGGAGTGGCACAACGCCGGGGACGGCCAGATCCTGGTGGACGCCTCCATCCACGGGGAATACACCTCCTGCGCCCCTCTGTGGCGGTGGATGACGGATTACGCCCACGAGCACAACCTGGGCATGCACGTGCATATTTCGGAGACACGCTCCGAGCACGAGGACTGCCTGAGCCGCCACCGCCTGACTCCCATCCAGGTGCTGAACCAGTATGGGGTGTGGGACGGTCGGGCCATCGCCGCCCACTGCGTGTACACCACACCGGACGACTGGGCCATCATGGCGGAAAAGGGCGTTTCCTGCGTCCACAACCCCTACTCCAATTTGAAACTGGGCTCCGGCGTGGCCCCCATCCCCGCCATGCTGGCAGCCGGTGTCAACGTGGCCCTGGGCACCGCCGGCATGTCCTCCCACAACAGCGCCGACCTGTTCGACGATATGAAGCTGGCAGCCATCCTCCACAACGGCGTGAACTGCGACCCCATGGCCATGACCGCCCGGCAGGCGCTGGAAATGGCCACCGTCAACGGAGCCCGGGCCCTGGGTCGGAACACTGGCCGCATCGCCCCCGGCGCCGTGGCCGACCTGATCCTGCTGGACTTTGACGCGCCCAATCTCACCCCCTGCCACAGCGTGGCGGAAAACCTGGTCTTCGCCGCCCACGGCTCCAATGTGGTCATGAATATGGCCCGGGGCAAGGTCATATACAAAAATGGGACCTTCCTGACCCTGGATCTGGATCGCATCCAGGACGAGGTGCGCCGCTATGCCCTCCCCCTGGTCTTTGGCACTGTGAAAGGTTGAGATTATGGCCAATTCATTCTCTAAAAAGAACTCCTTCTTCGGCGGCGCGGCCATCCTCACCGTCGGCATCGTCATTGTCAAGCTCATCGGCGCGCTGTACAAGATCCCGCTGGGCAACATCATCAGTGAGGCTGCCTTCGCCGACTTCAACACCGCCTACTATATCTATTCCCTGCTGATCATCATCTCCACCGGCGGGCTGCCGGTGGCCCTGTCAAAGATGGTATCGGAGGCCCATGCCCTGGGCCGGGGCAATCAGGTGAAAAAGGTCTTCCGCCTGGCGCTGATGACCTTCTGCACACTTGGCATCGTGTGCTGCCTCATCATGCTGATCTTCCCCAATCAGCTTGCCTCTCTGATGAATAACACCCACAGCGCCCCCAGCATCCTGGCCCTGGCCCCCGCCCTGTTTTTTATCTGCCCCCTGTCTGCGCTGCGGGGCTATTTTCAGGGGCACTCCCTCATGGCGCCCACTGCCGTGTCCCAGATCATCGAAGCGGCATGTAAGCTGGTCATCGGCCTGGCATTGGCCACCATTCTAGTCTCACAGGGAGCGGAGGATTCCCTGACCGCCGCAGGAGCTATCTTCGGCGTATCGGTTGGCTGTGCCCTGGGCATGGTATATATGCTTTTCTGTTTCCGGAGCCACCGCAGGTCGGTCCCAGCCTCCAGCGACCGGCCTGCCCCTTCCAGAGAGATCCTGCATTCTTTGATCAAACTGGCCATTCCCATCACGTTGGCCTCCTCGGTCATCTCCATCGCCAACATTTTGGATACCAGCATCACCTTTGGCCAACTTCAGAATGCCGCCGGCTTCACCGAGGACCAGGCCCGGGTGCTCAAGGGTGTGTATGACAAGGCTCTCACCCTGTACAATCTGCCCTCCGCTTTTATGACTCCCTTGACCGTCAGTGTCATCCCTGCGGTATCTGCCGCGCGGGCTGTGCGCAACCACCGCCTGGGCGCCCAGGTCAGTGAGACCGCCCTGCGCACCACCGCCCTCATCGCCATCCCCGCCGGGGTGGGTCTTTGTGCGCTCAGCGAACCCATCATTCGCCTGCTCTATCCCTCCACTGATGTGGAGTTGGCCGGGTGGATGCTGTCTGTGCTGGGCATGGCCTCCATCTGCGTGTGCTTCATGCTCATCTGCAACTCCATCATGCAGGCACACCAGCTAGTCAGTCTGCCCATGGCCACCACCATCATCGGCTGCATATTCAAAATTATCCTCACCTATGTCCTGGTGGGCAATCCGGATATCAATATCCGGGGCGGCAGCGTCAGCACATTAGTGTGCTTCGGTCTCATTGCGGTTCTGGACCTGATCATCATCAAGTTTGCCCTGCCCCGTTCTCTGAGCTACCGTCGGGTTTTCCTCAAGCCCATTCTGGCATCTGTAGTCATGGGCGTGGCCGCCTGGGCAGTCTACGGTCTCCTCTCCAAGGTCCTGCTGTCTCTGTCCTCCTTCCAAGCTCTGGCTGAGGATGGGCAGACGCAAATCCTTTCGGGCACCGGCAACGCCCTGGCTGTGCTGGGGGCCATTGGCGTAGGCGTGGTCATCTACTTTGCGCTGATCCTGCTCACCCGGGCAGTTTCCAAAGAGGATCTGTCCCTCATGCCCAAGGGCGACAGAATTGCCAAGCTGCTCCGCCTGCACTGAGGCACACCCTATTTCATACATGAGCGGAGAAATGTGCAAAAAATCCTTGCAGAGCAGGTGAAAGTATGGTAGATTTATTGAAGCAGAATTCCTATGGCCTGCCGGATCTGATCCGGATCGTCAGGATTCTCCGTTCCCCTGGCGGTTGCCAATGGGACCAGGCGCAGACCCACGAGTCCATACGCCGGAACTTTCTGGAAGAGGCCTATGAGGTGGCGGAAGCCATTGACGAGGGTTCTGTGGAGCACCTGAAAGAAGAGCTGGGCGATGTGCTCCTCCAGGTGGTGTTTCACGCCTCTATCGAGGAGGATGCAGGTCACTTTGATCTCAATGACGTAGCCGACGGTGTGTGCCGCAAGCTCATCTATCGTCATCCCCATGTATTCGGCAACGTCACCGTCCACTCCACCGGCGAGATCCTCTCCAACTGGGAGGAGCTAAAGAAAAAGGAGAAAGGGCAGGCCACCCAGGCCGACGCTTTGGATGCCGTAGCCCGTTCCCTCCCCGCTCTGTGGCGGGCGGAAAAAGTGCAGAAAAAGGCCGCCAAGGTGGGGTTTGACTGGCCGGATCTCTCCGGCGCCATGGACAAGCTGTCCGAGGAGGCTGAGGAGCTCCGGGAGGCGGTGGACGGCCGGGGTAATCCGGTGGAAGAGCTGGGTGACCTGCTGTTCGCTGCGGTCAATGTAGCCCGCTTTCTCAAAGCGGATCCGGAAGATACCCTTCAGGCCGCCACAGATAAGTTTGCCGCCCGGTTCCGCTTAGTGGAACAACAGGTGCTGGCGTCCGGCCGCCAGATGGACGAGCTCTCTCTTTCAGAGTTGGACGAGCTCTGGAGCCAAATCAAGCACAGCATCCCCGAGGCTTAACAGCGCCGCGCCGCGCTTTAAGTAATATCCCCGCGGCGATGCCGCAAAAGAAACAAAATCATAGTAGGAGGACACAACCATGAATAAAGCTGAACTCATCAATGCCGCGGCTGAGAAGGCCGGCCTGTCCAAGAAGGATACTGAGACTGCCCTGACCGCCGTGATCGACGTCATCACCGAGGCTCTGAGCAAGGACGAGAAGGTGCAGCTGGTGGGCTTTGGCTCCTTTGAAGTCAAGAGCCGCGCCGCCCGCATCGGCCGCAACCCCCGCACCAAGGAGCAGATCGACATTCCTGCCTCCAAGATTCCCGTATTTAAGGCTGGCAAGGCTCTGAAGGATACCGTTTCCAAGTAAGGCAAGCGCTGAAAAGGGCAGGGCCATGGGCCTTGCCCTTTTTTCTTCATGAAACTATGGGAAAAGGCCGCATCTGGGCACACGGAAATCTTTTCCCATCCAGAGGTCCCCCTCCAGATTTCTAATTTTGAGAAGGCCCCTGTTTTCGCTCAAATCGTCGGAAGTGAATCCCGGCGATTTCTAGGCGCCCTTCGGGTCGCACTTGCAGGGCGGTCCCTGTTGTTGCCGCCTGCGGCGATCATGGTGTGCCCTATACTTCGAAAGGTTGTGTTCTCTTTGCGTCTGGATAAATGGTTGAAAGTCTCCCGGCTCATCAAGCGGCGCACCGTGGCCAACGAGGCCTGCGACAGCGGCCGCATCTCCGTCAGCGGCCGCCCGGTGAAGGCTAGCTATGAGGTGAAGGTGGGCGACGTGCTGGAGCTGAAGTTCGGCGAGAAGCTCATCCGGGTGGAGGTACTCTCCACCGCCGACATCGTAGGCAAGGACGGCGCTGACGCCATGTATCGGCAGTTGTAAACGCGTTGAAAACAGCACAGCCTTTCCCCGAAAGTTCCGGGGAAAGGCTGTGCTGTTTTGCAATTCTCCCTGCTCACCGTTCTGTGAGGGCCTGGCCCATTCCGGCCGTTCCATCCTCTCCCTGAAACTCCGTCATCTGCCTCCGGAAGCGCTTGGGCAGGTGGGTGTTCTGGCAGCGGGGGTTGCGCCGTTCCTCAATGGCCACGGTGTCAAAGAACTGCCGCCACAGCTGGCGGTACTTCAGCTCTTCCTCCTCCGCCTGGGGCAGCGTCAGCCCGTCCACCGCCGCAATGGTCCACTGTCCCGGTCGGTACACCAGAGCCTCCCGGTGGGTGCGGTCGTAGAGCAGAAACTGCTCGCCGTGGTACCGCTGGGTGAAATGGCCGCGCACCAAAGGCAGCACCCGGTTCTTGGGCTCGATCTCCCCCAGCAGCACACCCCGGTAGTCGGAGAACCGGGCAAAGCCCGTGTACAGATGTGCCTCGTGCTCCAAATGATAGACCGCTTTGTTCAGGACACTCACCAGGGGATGTCCCAATTCTCCCATGACGCCCCGCCCCCGGCGGTAACCGTACTGGAGGAAGCGGTAGATATGCCCCTCCCGCCCCTCCAGGCAGGTGAGGAAAGCACGGTACACCAGCCGGGAGGCCCCCCGGCCCAGCCGGGCATCCAGGGAGCGGTACACCCGCGCCGCCTTCTCCCGGTCCGTTTCGATCCGCCGGGCGGGCCACAGGGTATAGCACAGCTCCTCCGGCCCTTGGAAGCAGGCCGGCTCCTCGTGGTAGGAATAGCTCTCAAACACGCAGGTGAGAAAGCCCTCAAAGCTGCCGTCGTACTCATAGCACACCTGGAGCCAGCTCATGCCGATCCCTCCCCGTCGAACAGGGACAGCTGCACCGGCGTCCCCTCCAGCAGGGCGGGCCGCTCCAGGGCGGCCAGGTGGCCCAGCACCTGGTCCTCCCGCACCCGCAGGCCGGGCAGCAGCTTCCCATCGCAGGTGATGAAGTACTGGGCTCGTTTGAGCACCACCCCCAGCCGCTTGAGAATGTCAAAGGACAGGGGAGCCGAGCGCCGGGCGGTGAGGATCCGTCGGGCGGATCGCACCCCGATCCCCGGCACCCGCAGCAGGGTCTCATAGTCCGCCCGGCTCACCTCCACCGGGAAACGCTCCATGTGCCGCAGGGCCCAGGAGCACTTGGGGTCCACCCGCTCATCGAAGTTGGGGGAATCCTCGTCCAGCAGCTCCTCCGCCCGGAAGTGATAGAACCGCAGCAGCCAGTCCGCCTGGTACAGCCGGTGCTCCCGGAGGAGAGGCGGGGAGCAGCCTGCTGTCCGACACGGGGATGTAGGCGGAGTAGAACACCCGCTTGAGCCGGTACCTGTCGTACAGGGCCTGGGAGAGGGTGAGAATGTGCCGGTCGGTCTCCGGGGTGGCCCCGATGATCATCTGGGTGGACTGACCGGCCGGGGCGAACCGGGGGGCGTGGCGGAACCGGGCCAGCTCCCCCTTGGACTGGGCAATCCCGTCCCGGATCTGGGCCATGGGGGCCAGGATGCCCGCCCGGTCCTTTTCCGGGGCCAGCAGGGCCAGGCTGCGCTGGGAGGGCAGCTCGATGTTGACGCTCAGCCGGTCGGCCAGCAGCCCCAGCCGCCGAGTGAGCAGGGGGTCCGCCCCGGGGATGGCCTTGGCGTGGATGTACCCCCAGAAGCCGCACTCCTCCCGGAGCAGGCGCAGCACCTGGATCATCCGCTCCGTGGTATCGTCCGGGCTGCCCACCACCGCTGAGGAGAGGA
>CAJLWS010000056.1 GCA_905210385.1 uncultured Eubacteriales bacterium
CAGAAAGCCGGAAAAGCCCGGAGTATCAAGGGAAAACAGCTCAAAAACTCGCGCAATACGGCCTCAAGGCTGCCCGTCGCGCTCCCCAGTTCTCCAAGCGCTAAAACTGTTTCAAAACAGCTCAAGAACCCCGAAAAACTGCGGTTTTTCGGGGTTCTTCCATTTCACATCTTTTGTTTCAGCTTGTCTGACTCTGGCAGAATTTGAACCGGTTTAACCCCATTTTTCTTGATTAGTAAACGGGGCGGCAGGCCCTTTTTGACCCCGTTATGATTAAAAAATGGGGCAACTGCGAGCCGAAATCGAGCCGTTTTTGAGGTGCTTTTACCCTGTCCTTTGCCCCTCGTTTTAGGCTCCTTTCTTTAGGTCTTTCTTTTTGAAAAAGCTGGCCTGATTTGTTAGGATTTTACTGAGCCGAATCCAGTTTATCTTCTCCTTCTGAGTTGCCGCTGTTTCGCTTCAAGTGAATGAACTCGCACATTTGCGATCCAGCTTCTCTCTACATATGAGCACAGAATGCAATTTTATGCCCAGTCGTATTATATTTGATTGACCAAATTATATAAGCACTAAACCAATCGTCTCAGCACCTGTTTTTCCCTCTGGCGACGCAATTGCTCTGCCATGATGGCCAGTAAGGCAACTCGTGGAGGCTGAGCTTATCTGGAAAACAATATAATTGATCCTAATCGGCCAGTAATTCTGCTTTACGCAATTTCTGGCAAAGTACTGGAAGCTCTGTCAGTTTGGAGATAGATCTATCCGGTCCAAGCAAGGCTGTCCCATCCCCAATACTGACCACATAGAATCCGCCGGCCTTTGCGGCCTGGACTCCAGATGCGGCATCCTCCACAACTACACACTCCGCCGGGCAAAGGGCCAGCTTGTGTGCCGCCAATAGGAATACCTCTGGATCTGGCTTGGATCGGGTGATCTGATTCCCATCTACCACTGCGTCAAAATATTGTTCCAGCTCGGTCCTCTCCAGAATGAGAGGAGCGTTCTTGCTGGACGAGCCGACAGCCAGCTTCCAGCCCTCGCTTTTCAAAGCGCAAAGCACCTCTGTGGCGTAGGGGGCCAGGGCCTCCACTCCCATCCGTTGAAGATAGGTTCGGTAGTGCTGGTTCTTTTCCTCCGCCATTTGCTCCTTCTCCGCCTGGGAATACCTCCTGTTCCCAAGGCTCAGGATAATCTCCAGGCTGTCCATCCGGCTGACCCCTCGGAGACGGTCATTCACCCGCTGGTCAAAGGGCAGGCCCAGCCGGTCGGCCAGGGCTTTCCAGGCCAGAAAGTGGTAACGGTCTGTATAGTAGAGCACGCCGTCCAGATCAAAGATCACGCCCCGCAGCCCCATATCAGTGGCCCTCCGCGGGAACCAGCTCCCAGGTCAGAGGAAAAGCGGCATCCCCGTTCAGTTTAACCTCTCCCTTCTCCCAGGTGATATGCAGGTCGGTTCCCAATTCGTCCCGGAAGCGGAAGTGCCCTTGACTGCCTGCTAGCAGCAGGTGCAGCGGCCGCCCTTTGTCCACCCGATTGCCCACAGGGGAGCCCAGGGTAAGGCTTTCGTCCAGCCAGAGCGCCAAGCCGCAGCCCGCCCGCAGGAAGACGGGCAGCTTCCCGTCCCCGCCGGCCAGGATAGTCTGTCCTCCAGGCACCACCCGGCGGTCAAACAGGCCGATCCATTCTCCCTCCGAGAGATAGACCGGACGGGCATCGACATTCTCCTCCAGCAACGGGGCCACCAGCAGGCTGTCCCCCAGCAGGAACTCGTCCTCACATTCCCACGCCTGCAGGTCCTCCGGCCACTGGTAGACCAGCGGCCGCATCATGGGCCTGGACTGCTCCACGCAGTCCAGGGCGGTGGAGTACAAATAGGGCAGCAGGTTCATGCGCAGGTTGTGCCAGAATCGCATCTCATCCACGAACTCGGGCGCACCCCAGGCGGCCGCCAGGTTCCAGGGGCTGCGCTCATTGTTGCCCTCTCCACCGGGCATCAACTCCCGGAACTGACCGCCATCCGGCTCGGAGTGCCACTGCATCACTGGGCAGAAGCAGGCCAGCTGGGTGGCCCGGCGGTACAGATCCAGGGTGGGCAGCGGGCCGGCAAAGCCACCAATGTCAAAACCCCAGAAGGGGATGCCGGTCAGGGCCGCAGACAGCCCCGCCCGCAGGGCGCTGGCCAGCTCGCTGTTCTGGGACTGCTGATCCCCAGCCCAGTGGATGGGGGTGGTGTGCTGCCCTGCATACCCTGCCCGGCTAAACAGGGCCTGACCTGGTCTCAGATGCCTGGTATACGCCTGCGTATACTGCTGGGCATAGCGGTTCTTTCCCGTCCGGCCGGTGCTGCCATCTGCAAAGCGCACGTCCTCCCGGTAGATGAACTCCCCACCATCCGTTTTGAATCCGTCCACCCCAAGCTCGGTGAGGTATTCTCGCTTGGCAAACCAGGATTCCTCCGTGTCCGGGCTGGTGAAGTCAGGGATCATGGAGCCGGCAAACCAGTGCCCTTCCGGGATAACATAGGGGCTGCCGTCCCCGTTTTGGACGCAGAGACCTCTGGCAACGGCATCCGCCCGATCCAGCTCGTTTTGCGCATTGATCGTCTCATCGGGCCCCTGCTTCTTATAGACAGGGATCTGCCACAGCAGGAAATGGATCCCCCTGTCGTGCAGCCGCCGGACCATGCCGGCGGGGTCCGGCCAGGGAGAGTGGGAAAAATCAAAGTCCTCCAGCCGGAACGCGCCCCCGTCCGGCTTGGGGGTATAGCAGGCCCCCCGAAAGATGTAGAAGGTGGCCTCATCGCTCCACGCCTCGGCCACCAGGGCACACACCGGGAACCCGTGTTCCTCCGCCTGGGCGGCCGCCCGCTCCACCTTCTCCTGGCTGTCCCAGTGGTTGGCGGAGATCCACGGGCCAAAGGTCCATTTGGGGGGCAGCTTGGCCGGGCCGAACAGGCTCATATAGTCCTGGATTATGCCACCAGGCGTTCCTTCAAAGAGCACTACGCGGCAATCCACAGGTAGCTCGGCGCGGATGACCTCCCGATCAAAGTGGAAAGCGGTCTGCTCCGCTGTGTCCGCGTAGAGACCGAAGCCGGTGTCCGTCCAGAGGAAGGGTGCTGGGCAATAGGTCTTCTCCCCCTGAAAGCAGAACTTCTCCTCTACCCCGTTGACCGCCGTATACCCCTTTTGGTTGACAGCGTTGTATTTCTCCCCCATGCCGTAGGCGCCATGATAGCCCAGGCGGACCGTCAGCTCTCCCCGCTTCCCTTCGGGGCTCCAGAAGAGAGCGGCGCGGCCGCCGGGATAGGAGAACTCCAGCGATTGCGCCTGTTGGGAGCACAGCATCTCTCTCATACGATCACCCCTTGATCCCGCCGGCCATCAGGCCGTTCTTGAAGTATCTCTGGGCAAACAGGTAGATGATAATGATCGGGATCATGGAGATCAGACTGCCCGCCATGAGCACGTTGTACTCCGTGTTGTACTGGCCGTTCAACGTGGACAGGGCGATGGGCAGGGTCATCTTATCCCGGTCGGTCAGCATCAGCAACGGCCAGAGGTAATCGTTCCACGCCTCCATGAAGGTGGTCACCGCCAAGGTAGCCAGGGTGGGCGCGCACAGGGGCAGCGCGACCCTGCTGTATATCTGGAAGATGTTTGCCCCGTCGATCCTGGCCGCGTCCATGTAGTCAGCCGGTATGGTGCGCATCTGCTGCACCAGCATGAACACGGCGAAAGGGCGGAAGATAGAGGGCAAAATCACACTGGCATAGCTGTCGATCAGCCCCAGCCGATTCATGATGACGAACAAGGGGATCATAGTGACCTGGGTGGGCACCATCATAGTGGCCAGGTAGAGTTTGAGCAAAAGGTCGCCGCAGCGGAAGCGGATCTTGGCAAAGGCAAATGCCGCCATGGAGGACGAGATCAGAGTAATGACTGTATAGGACACGGAGATAAACAGGCTGTTCCCGATGGTCCGCAGGAACGGAAAACGGGAAAAGACCTCAACATAAGCGTCCAGGGATGGATCTTCTGGAATCCACTCAATGGGAATAGACATGAGTGCGCCCCGGCTCTTGAGGGAAGTAGAGATCATCCACAGGAAGGGAATCATGGCCACGATGGCCAGGGCGATGGACACCACATAGTACCCCGTGGTACTCAGTCTGCGCTTAGCTTTCATAATGCACCCACCTTTTCTGTCCCTTCATCTGGATGGCGGTACAGGTCATGATGATGACAAACAGGATCCAGGAAAAGGCGGCCGCGTAACCCATCCGGTAGTACCGGAAGCCGTATTTATAGATACGTTCCACCATGACCTGGGTCGCTCCGTTAGGTCCGCCATCCGTCATGATCATGATTTGCGGAAACAGCTGGAATGCGTTGATCAGGCTGACGATGAGCACGTAGAAAATGGCCGGCGTCATCAGCGGCAGAGTGATCTTCCAGAATTTCTGCCAGGGGCCTGCCCCGTCCAGGGAGGCCGCCTCGTAGTAGGTCTTGTTGATGCCCACCATTCCAGACAGTAGGATCAGCCCGAAAAACCCCATATCCTTCCACACGGACACCAGTACGATGGCAGGCATGGCCCACACCTCGTCCAGAAGCCAGCCCGGTCCCTGGATGCCAAAGATGGCCAGAATGTTGTTTACCGCTCCATACTCTGGGGAAAGCATGGACTTCCAAATCATAGATGCAGCTACCCAGGAGGTGAGCACCGGGATGTAGTAGATGATGCGGAAGGCGGTCACACCCCGGTGCGGACGGTTGAGCAGATAGGCCACCCCCAGGGATGCGATGAGCATCAGGGGAATGTACAGAATGATATAGCGGAAGGTGTTCCACAGCACGCCCCAGAACTCCGAACTGGAGAGGATGGCCTGATAGTTGTCCAGCCCGATGAAATGCTCCTGGAAGAAACCGGGCTCTGTCAGCGAGTCCAGGCCGTTCCAGTCGGTCAGACTGATCACAGCGGACACGATCAGCGGCAACAGGGAAAAGATCATCAGACCGATCAGGCTGGGCAGCAGGAAGGGAGATGCGGTGATCAGCCCCTCCCTTTTAGGGCCCTTACGCCCCTTTCGTTTGCCAAACATTGCGAGAACACCTCCTCAAAAAGATGGAAGAAGGGGAGGGGCGCAAGCCCCTCCCCCACCCACGATCAGTTCAGCGAGATCTGCGCCTCGCACTGAGCCTGGGCCTGATCCAGCGCCTCCTGCACCGTCATGGAGCCGTTGGCAGCGGCGGACAGGCACTCGCCGATGATGTCGCTCATCAGGGCGTAGTCCTCGATGACCGGCGGGACCACCAGGTAGTCCAGGGAGTCAAACACGGCCTGGCGGTTTTCCGGCGGTGTAATGTCCAGATAGGAGGACAGGGTCTCCTGGTCGTTCACCGCGGGGAGGTCCCAGCCTGCCTCAATGCGGATCTGGGCGGCGGTGGGACTGGAGGCCAGCCAGGTGATCCAGGTGGCCGCAGCTTCCTTGTTCTCACTTTCCGCGTTGATCACCAGGCCATTGGAGAAGAAGTGGGTAGCCTTTTGCTCCTGGCCGGGCTCGATGGTGATGTCCCACTCAAAGTCACAGCCGTCGGTGAAGGTCTGGAAGGCCCAGATGCCGGTGGGGATCATGCCCAGGCGACCGCTCATGAACAGGTCCCAGTCGCCCATACCGCCCATCTGTACCTCCGTGGGCTGGACGTTGCTGACCAGCACCCGGTCGGCCATCATCTGGGCCGCGGCCACGTTCTCCGGGGAGTTAATGGTGAACTCGGTCCGGTCCTCGTTCAGCAGGCTGCCGCCGAACTGGGCACAGGCCTTATAGAACTCGTTGTAAGTAAGGGGCTGATAGTAGCCGTAGATGTCGTCGCCCAGGGCCCGGATGGCCTCAGCGGCCTCCTGCACATCCTCCTGCGTCCAATCCGCGTTTGGATAGTCAATGTTGGCCTGGTCAAACAGATCCTTGTTGTAAATCAGAACTACGTTGGAGAAGTTGCCGGGCAGGCCGTACTGGGTACCGTTCACGTTGAAGGCGCTCAGGGCGGTCTCGTCCAGAGAGCTCAGATCCACACCGGTGATTTCCGCCAGTACGCCGTTATTGGCATAGGAGGCGAAATTCTCGATGTTCAGCTCGTAGCAGTCCGGGGCGGTACCGCCTACCACGCGGGTCTGCATCTGGGTGAAGTAGTCGGCCATGGCGATAGTCTCGATCTCCACGGTGATATTGGGATACTCCTCGTGGAAGGCCTCGTACATCCGCTGCAGAGTCTCCTCGTTGCCGCCGGATGCGTTGAAGTTACAATAAGTAATTGTGACAGGCTCCCCAGACGGGTCTTCGGTCTCCTGACTCTGGGTGTTTTCAGGAGTCTGGCTACCTGTCGCCTCAGAACCGGAATCCGTACAGGCCGTACCGATCAGGCTGATGACCAGCAATCCCGCAAGCAGCGAAAGAAGCGTACGTTTCTTCATGATTCTCTCCTCCTATTCATGAATTCTTTTCATATTCTTCTTGATTTCCGCGCTCTTTTCGCTTACAATAGTTGCCGGCGAAAAGAGGTTTTCCAAACCCTTTTCCTGCGGCTTGCACAGGCTTTGACGGGCGGTGCAAGCCGTTTTCCTCCTTTCCCTCATAGTTCTTGGCATTTACCCCTGCCTCAGATGCTGAACTCACCGTTCGATCTGGCGGACCGATTGCCGCTCCACCAGCTGGAGCGGCAAAATCTCCTCCTGCTTAGTCAGGTTTGGATCTTTGATATGCTTGAGCAGCAGCTCCACCGCCTTCTGACCCTTCAGGGGGATCTGCTGGCGGACTGTAGTCAACCCAGGCGTGAGGTATTGGGAGACCTCCAGATCATCAAATCCGATAATGGAGATGTCGTCTGGCACCCGCAATCCCCCATCATAGAACCCCTTGTTGGCGCCAATGGCCAGAATGTCCGCAGCGGCTACCACCGCAGTGGCCGGCAAACGCATGGCCATCAGTTTTTGAGCCTGCGCCACTCCGCTGGCATAGTCAATCTGCCCCTCAAAGACATATTCCGATCGGAACTCAACGGAAAACTCAGCTAAAGCCTTGCGATATCCGGACAGCCGCTTCTTCATAACTCCGTTTTCCTTCATCTGGCCGACAAAAAAGGCGATATTCCGGTGTCCCTTCTCCAACACGTAGTGGGTGGCGAGATAGCTGCCATAGGCATCATCGATCCGTACATTATGGTAGTAATAATCGTTGCAATAACTGTCAATGAGCACGATGGGGATCTGGCTCTGCTTCATCTGCTGATAGAAGCCGTCCGGGTACATCCCAATGACAATGATCCCATCCAGATTCCGCTGCTTGGCCAGGGTCAGATAGCTCTCGTTGGCATCGGTAGCCGAGATGAGGATATGGTAACCATTCTGGCGCGCGTGGTACTCGATGCTGCCCAGCACTTCGCTGTAAAAGCTATTTTGAAACATCAACCGGTCTCCCGGCTCCGTCTGGGGAACGACCACCCCGATGAGCTTGGAGTCCTTGGTCGCGCTGCTCAGCGTCCGCGCGGCGATGTTGGGGGTGTAGCCCAGCCGCTGGATGGCCTGCTCTACCCTCTGGCGCGTCTCCTCGGAAATCGGTCGTTTCCCGCTCAGCACATAGGAGACTGCCGCACTGGTGACACCCGCCTCCCTGGCGACATCCTTCATGGTAACGCGGTTAGATGACATGTGGCATCACCCCATTTTATTTAATCGCTTAAACTCCCTTGTGAGTGAATCATATCAAATTATGCTAGGGTTGTCAAGGGTTAAATTCGCATTTTCAACAAATAGTTGTTGACTTATCGCCGAGATATGGTATAGTTAAATCATCCATATATTTAATCGATTAAATTTTATTGTGAGGGATTGCCATGCAAACGCGTTATCTCCCCACCGGAAACGAATGGATCTCCCTGCCCACGCTCCAGGAGCACACCGGGGCACTGGAGTCCTTTTCCTTCCTCCACATGGGCTACAAGGGCTTGGTCGAGCAGCGGGGCTCCGGCGCGCTCCCGCTGATGATGCCCTTTTTTGAGGCGGACGGAAAACAGGAGCCGCTCCAGCAGCTCACCTGGACCAGAAAGAGTGATTGGATCCCCACATTTCATGCTGCCGCCGGACCCCTGGCAGTGGAGGGAATGCTCCTGGCCCCCGTGGGGGAGCGGGGCTTTCTCTATCAGTTAACGGCGCGCGCCGCAGCGGACGCCCCCGTCCCCTGTACCTTTGGACTGGAGGGCTGTTGGGCCTCCTCCTGGCACTGTGTGAATCAGGACAAGGAGATCGACGGGAAAAAGTACTGCTACCCCAGCGGCTGGAATGAGAGCCTGATCTTTGACCT
>CAJLWS010000057.1 GCA_905210385.1 uncultured Eubacteriales bacterium
GGATGGGCAGCTGCGGGGCTGCCGCTCTGGCCAGGTTGGCCACGGCGACTACGCCCCCCGCACAGGCGTCGGGACAGTTGCACAGGTAGGTCTTTAGATCGTTGGTTCCCAGCATAAGGATCAGCAGATCCGCGGGGAGGTGGGAGAGCACACAGGCCTGAATATAGTCCGCCCCGGTTCCCCAGGGGGCCAGGGGATCCCGGAAAACGCTGGTACGCCCGTTCAGCCCTTCCTCCACCACGGTACAGTCCAGATACTGACCCAAAAGGGAGGGCCATCGCACGCCTTCCGGATAGCGCCCGCCCGACACCGGGATATACCCCCAGGTCAGGCTGTCGCCAAAGCAGATAATCTTCTTCATTGCGGTCTCCTGTGCTCACTCGCCGGCGGGAGCGACCCCTTCGCTCAACTTGTCCCGCCACTGGTGGAAAATGGCCTGGTAATCCCCTGCGGCCACAGCCTCGGCCAGACTGCGCCAGAAGGGGTCTGTGGCCGCAAACACCCGGCAGAAGAAGCGGAAGGCAAACCCGTCCGCCATACACCGTATATGGTGGAGCTGCTGGGCCTGGCTCAGGCCGGTGGAGGGCAGGAAGATCTTCTCCGAGAGCTTGATGAAATGGTCGTAGGTGCGCTGGTAGATCTTTTGCTGGTAGCGTTTTGGGTAGTTGAATTTAACTCCCGCCTTGATCACCACCACCAGGCTTTCCTCCACGCACTGGTACTGGTTGATTTGGGGCTTTTCCGCAATGTCGTTTTTGTCCCAGGGCCGGCAGTAGTGGTAAAACAGCTCTTTGGAGAGCATACAGCGGTCCGCATACAGGAAATAGGTGTACATGAACTTGACGTCCTCTTGGACGAAGAGGTTCTCATCAAAGCGGATGTCGAAATCCCGGATGACGCTGGTGCGGTAGACGCGGCTCCACACGCAGTAGTGAAACGGGCCGGCAAATGGTGAGACATTCCACATATAGGGGGCGGCGGTAGGCATATCCACAGTGCGGAAGAAGTAGTCCTCCTCGCAGACCACCGGGGTTTGGCTGAGGATGGTTTCGTCACGGAAAATAGTCCAGTAAAAGCCGCCGATGACCAGGTCCAGATGGTACTTGTCCATCCGCTCCACGCCCACGGACAGGGCGTTGGGCTCCAGGTAGTCGTCCGCATCCGCCATGATTAGATATTCCCCCCGGACGGCCTTGAGCCCGGTGTTTCTGGCCCCGGAGAAGCCCTTGTTTGCCTGATGGATGACCCGAATGCGTCCGTCTGCGGCGGCATAGGCATCGCAGATGGCAGGGCTGTCATCCGTGGAGCCATCGTCCACCAGGATCAGCTCCCAGTCCCGAAAGCTTTGGGCCAGCACGCTGTCCACACAGCGGCGCAGGCAGGCCTGCTCGTTGTAAACGGGTACGAGAACAGTGATTTTTGCCATGTCAATCCCTCCAGATGTCATTGCTTGCCCCGGCCCGCCGGGCCAGGGCGTCTGCCACGGCCCAGTGCATCTGCGCCTGGATCTGGACCGGGTAATCGCCGAATTGATCGGCGTAATGCCGGCCATCCAGCACCTGCGCCCCCAGGCGGCGCAGCTGGGCGGGGGTGCCGCCTTGGCGCCAGGCCATGACGTACAGTTCTGCCGCGGCCCGGAAGCGGTCCTTTTCTGCGTAAAACGCCGCTTCCGGCGGGCCGGTCCGCGCCAGGTCCCGGCACATATCTTCAAAGGCGTCCAGTTCGGTCAAGAGCTCTGGGGTGTAGGCGGGAGCGGAAGTTCTGCGCCGGTAGCGATAACACTCCCGGCCCCAATAGTTCACCGGGCCGCAGCGCCTTAGGTACCAGAACAAAAAGTGCCGGTCCTCATTGCAGCTGAGATGGGGCGCGAAGCGCAGCGGGCGGCCCGTCCCGATCAGGCGGGCGGAGAACAGTTTGTTCCACACATAGCCTTGATAGAGCAGCTGGTTGGAGAACAGGACGGTGATAAATTGCCGGGGGGTAAAAACGGCCCGTGTCACACTCAGATCCCCCGTGCCATACAGCTGGGCGCCGTCCGGCCCGGCAACACGGTAGCCGCACACACCCAGCCCATCTGGCTGGGCGCACTGGGCCAGGGTGCTCAGCCAGTCCGGCTCTGGCAGATCATCGCAGTCCAGAAAGGCGATGTAGGTCCCTGCCGCCTGGTCAAGCCCGGCGTTTCGCGCTGACGAGACGCCATGATGGTGCAGTTGGAGCAGGCGGGCCCGGGAATCAGCCCGGCAAAAGCGCGCACAGATGGCCGCGCTGCCGTCAGTAGAGCCGTCATCGCACAGCAGGACCTCAAAGTCTTTGAACGCCTGCCCGGACAGGGCGCGCAGCGTGTGAGGAAGAGTTTCCGCGCCGTTGTAGACCGGCAGGATCACACTGATTTCCGGCATCGTGGTCACCCCTCCTCCAAATTGCCGCCCAGCACTGCCTGTACTTGGGGAGCCAGCCCTTGTCCGGATGCCTCTTGGCAGGGGCCCAGCCCACCGTCGGTGTTGCCCTCGATGAGCACCCAGCGTCCGTCACACCGCAGGGCCCAGTCCAGGGTGATTAGACGCAGCTGGGGCAGCTGAGCCATTACATGGCACACGGCCCCGTACAGCCTGTCCCAGCAAGGCACCTGGAAGCCCTGAAAGCGAAAGCCCGTGTCCGGGTGGCAGGCATACCGCTGCCCAAAGTGATCCATTCCCTGGGAACACACCGCGCCCCGGTCCGGATCCACCTGGCAGAAGAGGCCCTGGTCGTTGTCGGTGATGGCGCGGCCCCTTCCGCAGCGGAAAACCGCCCCCAGAATGACTGGCGTCCCCTCCGGCGTGGTGGCGACAGCCAGGCGGACGGTGTTTACCGATCTGGAGTGGGCCACGGCCATCAGCCCATGCTGCTCCACCACCTCTTCCAGGACGCATCTGCCCTCCAGGGCCAACGCCCACAGGGCCTTTGGATTGCCGGTGTCCACGATCTGAATGCCCAATCCGTAACCGCCAGACCGGGGCTTTACCATGAGCTTTTTGTGCTTGCGGCACAAGAGCGTAAAAGCCCCCTGGTTTTCTGGAACGGCGGCCAGAGTGTCCCGGCCCAGGCATTGCTGGAAGCGCCGGAGGAAACGGGCCTTGTCGGCGAACACTGCACGGTCCTCCGGACGGTTCCAGCGCCAGGATAGCTGTGCGAACTGCCGGCGGGTGAGAAACTGCCTCCACTCCCTGCAGTCCCGGCGGTAGAACTCATATTTGAAATAATCCATGGGTTCGGCCAGACACAGCTGCTCGGCCAGGCGGAAATTCCAGAACATCGTCTTTAGCTCCCCTTCCTGACGGCGTCCCTCCAGGGCGGGGAAGAGAAGCGCACAGCGTTCGAAACGCTGAAAGTCAAGTCGATCATCCCGATCCAGGGAAGGCCCGGTCAGGTATGGCTGCAGGGTGGATGCAGCGTGTAAATTCATGGTGGGACACTCCTTTTTCCGCGCAGCTGTCACAGGACGAGCAGATTGCCCAGCGCCTGGTTGTACTCCGGCGGGTCAAAAAAGATAGATCCACCGCAGGGATAGAAGGTAAATTCGGAAAAGTAAACGTGCCCGTCCGCCTCGTAGAAATCCACGCGGACAAAGGGTACATCCATAGCCCCTGCCAGCTGCTCCGCTGCTGCCTTCATCTGTTCCAGCTGGCGCGGAAGCGGCTGAGAAGGAGGACAACGGGGGTAGTCTGCCCGCTTAAAGGGGGCAGGAGTGCCGTCTGGGTAGAAAAAAGAGACCGATCCCCGATCAAAATCGCCCAGGGCACGGGAGAGGCAGAGAAAGCGCACGCGCCCATTGAAGCACATGAACTTATAGTCGGCGGGCCGGAGTCCGCCGCCGTCATCCACAAGGGCTTCGGCAATGACTCTTGGATGGGGGCGGTAATAGGCCCACTCCCGGCCCCGGCTGTAAAAATCCGTTTTGAGTACTTTTTTCAGCTGAGCCCGGACCGCTGGGATGTCCAGCGAACTCTTGTTCCGACAGAGCACGGTCCCTCCATATCCATGGGTGCACTTGAGGACAAAGGAACCTGGCAGCACATCAAAATCCACCTGGTCGGCGTCTGGCCACACCCCCAGCAGGGGGACCAGCCAGGAATCGCCCAGATGATGGCGGACGAAGTCCCGTGCGTCATACTTGTCGGCCAGGGTGCGGTAGATGTCCCTGTGGTCGTGGAGCTTGAGCCAGGAGATCTTCTCGTTGAAGCTCATCGGTGGATTTAGGTGGAGCCACTGGCCGGTGAAAGCCCAGTACTGCAGCTTCAAATACTGCTCTCCCGGCAACCATCTCAGGGCGCCAGACTCAAACAGCGGAAGCAGCAGCCATGCAGGGCGCTCGCGAACGGCGGACCAAAATTTAGAAGCATTCAGCATTTGATTTGTCACCTCTCTACGCCTTGCTGTATTGAACAGATCCCGGCGGGCCCTGGACAGTCAGGGTGCCGGAGCGGACCAGGTCCTCCAGATAGGAGCGGATAGAGCATTGGTTGATGTATGCATCCACGGCGCTGCCGGGGGACAGGCGCAGCGCAGCGCTGGCCCGTTCCAACAGTTCGTCCTCATCCAGGGTGCGGTCCACCAGGGCGGCAATTTCCCGCTTGGCGGCGGCGATGCGCGCCAGGTTCCGCCCCAGCAGCTCGGGCAGCTGCTGGCCTGGAAACACTCCCCGGTGAGCCGCCACGCAGTAAGTGAACCGCTTTGTGAGAAAGTGCTCCTTGCTGTGCCGGTCCAGGGTATGGTCGGCCGCATACAGCAGCTTGGCTGCGGACAAAAAGCTGGAGCAGGCCAGCAGATCCCCCAGATAGCAGACCTGGTCGGGGGTCGTGTAGGCCACATGGCCCTGGGTGTGGCCGGGACAGGGCAGTACGGAAAAGACAGCTCCCCGGATCACAAGGCGGCGGCAGCCGGCCGGGATGGGGATGTCCGGAACGAAGCAGCTGTCCCGAATAAAGTGGGATACCTCCTCGGGCAGCTGGCCGCAGAGCCCGCGGGGGGGCATGGGTACGGTGCAGCCCACATCTGCCTCGGGCAGGTAGCGCACGCACCCGAACCGTTCCCGAAGTGCCCGATCCCCGCCTACATGGTCAAAGTGCCCATGGGTGTATAAGACCGCCGCTACTCGCAGCCCCCGTTGGGCGAAACAGTCGGCCACAGTGCTGTCCCGCTGGGCGCCGCTGTCCATCAGCACCACCTCGTCCTCAGACAGGTGGTAAAAAGGAAGTACTGCCATGGGTGTGTACAGGCACCAGGTCCGCCCGGCAATCTGCTGCAGGCTGCCGGTTCGGCTCATGCTGCGCCTCCCGTGCCAGCTGCCTGGGCAGCCCCCAGGGCCGCACCCAACGCGCCGGCGCCGGCTCCCAACTGCGCACAGCGCACCGGAGGGGCGCCGATCAGCGGGGCGGCATGGGTGACGGCGGGGAGCTTTTTCTGGACGGGATCGGACAACAGCGTTCCCGCTTGGGATAGCCCGCCGCCCAGCACCACAGCTTCCGGGCGGAAAATGTTCACCAGTCCCGCAATGCCCTCGGCCAGATAGCTTGTATACCGGTCCAGTACGGCCAAAGCGACGGGGTCCTTTTTGGCCGCAGCCGTGAATACCATAGGAGCGGTCAACTGGGACGGCTGGCCCTGGCACAGCGCCCATAGAGCGCTGTCTGCCCCCGCCTGCCGGGCAGCCTGTTGAGGTTGCCGGGCCAGGGCGGTGGCGGAACCGTACTGCTGGAAGCAGCCGGGCAGTCCGCAGCTGCAGGGAATGCCCTCTCCCCGCAGGGAGATATGTCCCAGCTCGCTGCCGAAGGGACCGTGCTGTGAAAACAGCCGCCCCTGCCAAATGAAGGCCCCGCCGATGGCGGTACCCAGAGTCAAAAACAAGAAACTGGCCAACTCCCGACCAAGGCCGAAGTGGCTTTCCGCCACGGCTGCGCAGGCCGCATCATGGAGGAGAAAGACAGGACAGCCCAGAACGGACTGCAGAGGGAGAACGGGGTCGACGTCTTTCCAGCCCACGTTGGGAGCGAAGAGGACGGGCCCATTTTCTCCCCGGATTAGGCCGGGAACTGCCAGCCCGGCGGCGGCGATGCCCCCGCGCTTTCCCTGAAAGGGATGGGCGACTGCATGGGCCAGGGCAGCGACCTGACGCAGAACGGCCTGCGGACCGTCCGCTGTGCGGGTGGCCTGGCTCTGGTCGGCCATGAGAGTGAAATCCTGGGAGAACACACTGGCCGTAAGAGTGGTGCCGCCCAAGTCAATGCCCAGATAAAAACACATGAAAACCGCCCCTTTCCGTCACTTGTTCAAATCATGCATTTGGCCGCGGCAAAGCTGATGCGTCCGCCTATCAGGCACACCACCTGCACTGCCCGCAGACCCAGCAGTTGCGCATCCCGGCGGGCCTGGCCGGAAAATACGACAGGCCCGCAGCCTTGCTTCAGACGCACCTCCAGCTGAGAGAACCGTGGGGCCCGGATTGCGGCCATGCTTGCCGGCTCCAGCCGGCGTATCAGCGGAGCGGTGCATTTGATGGCGGACTCTTTGGCCGCGAACAATGCCGCCGCAGCACAGGGCCTGGCAGAGGGGGAGTATTCCTCCAGCAAAGCGCGCTCCCTTGGGGTAAACAGATGGGCATAAAGAGAGGGAGCGTGGCCGTCCAAGGGGAAATCCTCCACCGACGCCAGATCCAGACCAATTCCCGCCAGGTCTGCCCCGTGGGCGGGCACTGCAGCCAGTGCGCCGGCCCAGCCCCCCTCGTCTGTCAGGCTAATCAGAGTCTTGGGCAAGGTAGGGGGCAGGACCGCAACAGGGGCGCGGCGCCCATCGTGGCGGATGGTGTCCATCTGATCCGCTGGAAGAGCGGGAAACAGCTGATCCAGGGCGGCCAGGGCCGCCTGGCGGGTGGAACTGCGCGGCTGGACGGCCAGGGCAAACCGGGCCGCCTCATCCTGAGGCAGCAGCCGGGCACAGACCCGGCGCATCTCGCCTACGGGGGGAATACCCACCGGCCCATCCGGCAGAAAAAACTCCATCATCTCTATACCTGTCCCGCCAGGGCGTCCAGATAGGGCAGGACTGCCTGGTCGGGGATGGTGAGGCCGCGGGTCAGCCTGGCCTTGCACGGCCTTTGGGACACCTCTTCCCAGCTGAGCTGATTGAGGTCGGCGGGAGGATCGGCGGAAAAGTTTTCAGGACTGGCGAGCAGGGCCTGCAGATATCCACGGGTGGTATCCCCAAAGATCTGCCAGGAAAACCGACCATCCCGCTGTGCCTGGCGCAGTTCTTTCTGGATGATCCGGGCAATCTCCAGGCGGCTGTCTCCAGCGGCGCAGAAAAAGCGGGATAGCAGATTGACAAAGCGAAAGTGGAGATAGGTGGGATACAGCCGGGCTTCCTGCTGGGGATGCCGCAGGAGAAAGGCCCGGATGAAGTCATATTCCCCGAACATCTGCTTGAGCTTTTTTAGGTCGCCGCGCTTGGTGGAAGCGGCAGCATTGTCCACGCGGTACAGGTAAAAGGCCTCCCGGAGGAAGAGTACCCGCTGGGCCCAGGCGAACACCTGGAACCAGAAACCGTTGTCTTGAAAGGAGGCGCCGGGCGACTCGTTGTGCCAGATCTGATGCTCCAGAAGGAAATCCCTTCGGTAGAGTCCCAGCCAAGTCATCTGCACTGCGTAGAACAGGGCGGTGGTTTGGGTGGAGTCCAGCACCCGCCCATAAAAGCGGGGGTCCGGCGCAGTCTGCATATAGGCCAGATTCTGGCCGGCCCCGGCGCCGGTGACGGTGTAGTAGTCGGCCTTGACCACTTGGGACTGACTTTCCTGGGCCGCCTGATACAGGTGGGAGAGCATGGCCGGCAATACACAGTCGTCTGCCTCCACCACGGCGATGTATGTCCCACTGGCCTGGGCCAGGCCCCGGTTCATGGCCTTCCCATAGCCGGCGTTTTCCTGGTCCAGCACCTGCACCCGGGGGTCTGCGGTTTGATACTGGCTGAGAATAGCCCGGGTATGGTCGGTGGAGCCGTCATTGATGCACAGCAGCTCAAAGTCATCCAGCGTCTGGGCCAGGATGCTGTCCAGACACTGGGCGAGATACTGCTCACCGTTGTAGACCGGCAGCAGGACGGAAATCTTCGGATTCATAGCAAGCACCCCCAGAGCCGAAGCCCCATTTCTTATGCCAGATTATAGCACGGAGCCGGGGAAAGAATCTTTATAGACGGACGCTGATAAATCGGGCAAATATTTGTCGGCGGAGCGCAAAACCGTCCAGAGGGGCAAAAGAGGCAGTTGGGCGCGAGAAGAAACTTCTC
>CAJLWS010000058.1 GCA_905210385.1 uncultured Eubacteriales bacterium
CATTTCCTGCTCCAGATGGGCCTTTGAGGACTTCAGAAGCAGCTCCTGGTTTCCATGCATCGCGTCGAGATGCCTCCTGCTCCGGGTGCGAAGAATAAACTGTTCAAAATCCGCCTTTTCCAGTTGGAAGGAGCGGGTCATGTTCATGGCCGACTCAATGGCGTTTTGCAGCTCCCGCACATTTCCGGGCCAGTCATAGGACATGAACATGTCCATGACCTCCGGACTGACCCGCTGAACTACCATACCCAGCTGGGAGTTCAGCCGCTGGATCAGGTTGTCCACCAGCAGGGGAATGTCCTCCTTGCGCTGGCGCAGGGGTGGGGCCACGATCCGGATGACGTTGAGACGGAAGTAGAGGTCACTGCGAAACGTACCGGCCTGCACGCAACGCTCCAGGGGAATATTGGAGGCGGCGATGATGCGCACATCCACGGGGATGGTTTTGGTGCCGCCTACGGGGTCGATCTCCCGCTCCTGAAGGACCCGGAGAAATTTGGGCTGCATGGGAGAGGAGAGAAGATTCACTTCGTCGAGGAACAAGGAGCCGTGATTTGCCAGCTCAAAACGGCCGATTTTCCCATGCTTGGCAGCTCCGGTGAAGGCCCCGGCGGCGTAGCCGAAGAATTCTGATTCCATCAGTTCGGCTGGGATTGCGGAGCAGTTGACCCTGACAAAATTTGCGTCGCTGCGAGGGCTGAGAGAGTGGATGGCATGGGCAATGAGCTCCTTACCGCTTCCGGTCTCCCCCTCGATCAGAACGGTGGAGATGGAATTGGCCGCCTGGACGATCTGCTTTTTCAAACGGAGAATGGCCGGACTCTGCCCAATGATGTTATCCAGCTGATAGCGGGCGCCGCGCTCGTTGGACAGCTCCTGCCGATAGAAATCCACCTGCTTGCGCAGCAGATCGGTCTGGCGGACGAGATCCTGTGCGTTGGGTATGCCGTTGATGACCATGTACAGGAACAGACCCTGGACATGGCCGTCCTTATCCTTGAGAGGAATGTAAGTGGTAAAGATGGGAATCCCATGCCGGTTGATGACCGGGCGGCCCTGGATGACCTGACCGGACTGCAGGGCATCCATGGCATGGGTGTCGGGCACCAGTTCATCTACCCGCTTGCCTAGGGCGAATTCCTGTGAAAAGCCCATGATTTCTTGCCAGCCCTTGCTGACATAGGTGTAGCACCCGTTCCGATCTAAACGGGCGCAATTGATTGCCTCCAGGCACTCCATCGCCTCTTTGCGCGATAGCGCATGATCCAATACGGGTACCTCCCTTCAAGCGTCCTCTTTTACCTGAACACAACTCATAGTATATGGCCTATCTCCCGGAAAGACAACGCAATAAATAGACAAAAAATACAACGTAGAATTGGGCATATCATATAAAAAATAGGAACAAAAATGATTTAATTCGTATACCAGGGACAAAAATTAAGAAAAAAGCGTAATCTTTTTAATACATATGTCAAAAAGTTAACAGTGAATGGAACACCGGGAAAAACGGGCAGCGGGAACCGCTCAGGAGAAAAGAAGAGCTTGATTGTAAGAGAAAGATTACACTTTGTACTGGGCCGTGGAGAGAGTGAAAGTGCGGGAAAGCCTTGGGAGAAGCCAGGTTTCGCATTTTTGAACACCTGGCACAAGCCTTGCTGGATATCTAGGCTGTACCAAGGCCCTACGAATTTCTTTGAAAAGGAGAGAACAGACATGAAAATCATTGACCTGACGATGCTCCTGGAAGAGGACCTGCCCAGCGATCCTGAAATCCAAATCCCCAGGATCCAGCGCTTGAACCACAAGGACACGGCGGAGCAGATGCCAGCCTATTTCCCCGGCACCACCACCGAGGACTTGCCCGGCGGCAATGGATGGGCCATCGACTTTGTGAAGATGTGCACCCACTCCGGAACCCACCTGGATGCCCCCTGGCACTATTATCCCACCCAGAATGAGGCCATCATTCCCGGCGGGGAGAAGGCATGGACCATTGACCAGGTGCCCCTGGAATGGTGCATCGGCCCTGGCGTGAAGCTGGACTTCCGGGACAAGCCCGACGGCTACAAGATCAGTAAGCAGGACGTGCAGGACTATCTGGCCAAGATTAACTACACCATCAAGCCCGGCGACATCGTGCTGCTCAACACCGGCGCGGACGCCCGCTGGGGCAAGCCGGAATACCTGGTTGCCGGCGCCGGTATGAGCGCTGAGGCCACCCTGTGGCTGGCAGAGCAGGGCGTCCACGTGGTGGGCACCGACGGCTGGAGCTGGGACGTACCCCTGCCCCTGGAGGCCAAGGAGTTTGAGAAGACCCACGACAAGTCCATCATCTGGGAGGCCCATCGGGCCGGCCGCCAGCGGGCCTACTGCCACATCGAAAAGCTGACCAACCTGGCCAGCCTGCCCGACTACGGCTACACGGTGTACGCCCTGCCCATCCCCGTGAAGGGCGGCAGCGCCGGCTGGTGCCGGGTGATCGCCATCCTGGACGAGTAAATCTGGGCCTCACTCTGAGAAAGAGTACACGGGTTCTGACGAGAAAAGGAGGAAATTATGCCTAGTAATGTTGTATTCCTGATTCTGTTTGTGATCTTCTGTGGCATCCTAGTGGGCTGCGGTGTGATCAGCAAGCGCTGGGTACGGGACTCCTCGGACTACATCCTGGCCGGCCGGGAGATCTCCACCTTTATCAACATGATCGGTGTGTGCGCCATTGGTTTTGCCGGCACCACCATCGCCCTTGCCCCCGGCTTTGCCATTCAGCTTGGTCTGACGGCCTCCTGGACCTGGGGCATCATCTACGGCGTGTGCGGCCTGCTGATCTTCGGCCTGCTGTTCGCCAACTTTATCCGGCGCTGCGGCGCACAGACCCTCCCGGAGTATCTGGAGATGCGTTACAGTGGCAAGGTGCGCTCCGTGGTGGCCATCACCTCTGTGGTGGGTATGGCGGGCATCCTGGCCAACAACATCGTGTCCTGCACCAACGCCATCGCCGCCTATACCGGCTGGAACAGCACGGTGGTTATGGCAGTTATCTTCCTGGTGATCATCGCCTTCACCTTCATCTCCGGCCTGTGGGCCACCACCCTCACCGACTTCTTCCAGGTGACTCTGGGCGTTATCATCATCCCCATGCTGCTCATCCTGCTGGCCCAGCGGTACGGCTGGATCGACGCCATCAACGCCGCCTGGCCCGGCGGGGATGTGTTTGCCGCCGGCCTGGACGGCACCACCTTGAAGGGGCCGGCCCTGACCTATCCCTCCGTGCTGAACTTCATCATCTGCTTTGCCGCCGCCCTGGTGTGGGGCAACAACTACTACTGGATGAAGATCGCCAACTGCCGCAGTGAGAAGGTGGCCCGCAAGTCCTTCGTCCTGGCTGCCATCATCCTGATCGTGGTGTTCTGTATCCCCCTGGGCCTGGTGGGCGCCTACGCCGGTGCGTTCCTCACCGACTCCTTCGCCGCCCCCTATGGCTCCGGCACCGTGGCCGCCACCGGCGCTTACGGCCTGATCGCCTCCACCTTCCCCGCCCTGCTGGGCTCCTTCATCGTCATCGGTGCGGTGGCGGCTTCCATCTCCCCCGCCTCCACCTCCGCCTTGGGCGCTTCCGCCGTGGCCAACCGGGACATCTACCAGCGGCTGATCAACCCCAAGGGAGACCAGAAGACCTATCTGCGGGCCTCCAAGTGGATCATGGTGCTCATTGGCGTGCTCACCTGGGTGCTGTGCCTGTTCCCCGGCGGCCCCACCTACCTGTTCGCCTTCGCAAACTGCTGGCTGGTGCCTCCCGCCATCCTGCTGGGCCTAGGTGCCATCTGGCCCCGCTTCAACTCCCGCGGCGCCATCTGGGGCGCCCTGGCCGGTATGATCACCATGGCCGTGTTCACCTTGCTGGGCGACGTGCTGGGAATCTTTGTGGTAGGTAAGTACATCTACCTGGCCACCCTGGGCTTTGTCGTCACCCTGGTGGTGGCCGTGCTGGCCTCCCTCACCGGCAAGCCTAAGTACTACGGCGAGCCTGGTTGGGAGCGGGTGCCTACCGCCACCAACCGTAAGGATGTAAAGCTGGACGCCATGGACAAGCAGGTCCTGGAGATGATCCGGCTGGGCCACTGCTACATGTCCGACCTGACCGATGCGCTGGGTGTGGACTCCAAGACTTCCGGCGCCTCCATCGAGAACCTGGACCAGGGCGGCTACATCGTCCGTGCCGGCATGCGCGGCTCCAAGTTCTATACCTTCTCCATCACGGAGAAAGGCCTGGCCGCGCTGCCCGCGCTGTCCGACACCGAGGCCGCCATGGCCAAGGAGGGTCTGTCCCCCCTGTACGTGGAGCTGTTGAAGATCGTGGACCAGACCCCGGAGAAGCAGGCCGAGTTCCTGCAGAAGAACGGCATCAAGTCCATGCGCATGTCCTCCATCTGCTCCCACCTGACCCGTCAGGGCTACATCATTGAGGGCGGACTGTTCAAGCGCAAGCTGCGCATCACCGACAAGGGCAAAGCTGCGGTTCAGAAATACGCAGCCCGCGCCGTGTCTTAAAGATCCATCCGGAAGGCGGACGGCATTTCGCCGCCCGCCTTCCGCCACCCTGCCGCAAGGAGGAATCGCGTTGCACTCAGAAGAATACCATCGCAAGCTCCTGTCCGCCGCCGACGCGGTGGAGACCATCCGGGACGGGGACAGTGTGCTCCTGCCCGGCGGCGCCATCACCCCGGTGGAGTTTGGCAACCACCTGCCCCAACTCATTGGGCGGCGCCGGGAGATCCGGCTGATGACCTATCTGCCCCTGGCCCCGCTGAAAATTTACCAGGCGCCGGACGCAGGGGAGACCTTCACCATGGAATCTCCCTTCTACAACCGAATCCTACAGGGGCCCGCAGGCCGGGACTGCTGCAGCTTTATCCCCAACCATCTGCGTAACATCTCCCGGGACTGGCATGCCGCCGTTCCGGAGATCGACCTGATGGTGGTCACCGTCTCTCCCATGGACCGTCATGGGTGGTTTACCATGGCTGGGTCTGCCATCCTGGAGTGGGATCTGCTGCCCTATACCAGGCGCCTTATCGTGGAGGTGGCTTCCCATGGGCCCCGCACCTTTGGAGACACTCTGATTCACATCTCTCAGGTGGATGGGATCATCGAGGCCGACCGCTATCCGGCCACGCTGCCCCGAGAGACCCCTACACGGGAGGATGAGCTGTTGGGTGGCCATGTGGCGGAGCTGGTGGAGGATGAAAGCACCATCCAGCTGGGGTTCGGCGGCACCATTGACGCGCTGGCCGGCCAGCTTAAGCGCAAGCGGGGACTGGGGATCCACACCGAGTCCTTCTCCGACTGTGCCATGGAGCTGCTGGAATGCGGGGCGGCGGACAACGCCAACAAGACGCTGCACCGGGGGCTGACTGTGACCTCCTTTACTATGGGCAGTGAAAAGCTGTATGATTACATTGACGACAATCCCGCCATTCTCCATAAGAGCCTGTCCTATACCAACAACCTGTCCGTTATCTCCCAAAACCGCAAAATGGTGTCCATCAACGCGGCGCTGCATGTGGATCTGTCCGGCCAGTGTGCCTCCGAGGCGGTGGGTACCCATCAGATCTCCGGCAGCGGCGGCCAGGTGGATACCGGCGTAGGCGCCCAGATCGCGGGGGGGAAATCCATCATCACCCTCAAGTCCACCCGGACCCGGAAGGATCCGGCTACCGGACAGAGCGTCCGGGAGTCCTGCATCCGGCCAGTGCTTCCGGAGGGCAGCTGCGTCACCTACACCCGGAGCAACGTCCACTTTGTGGCCACGGAGTACGGGGCGGTGTGCCTGCGGGGGCTGACGGTGAAGGAGCGGGCGCGGAAGCTGATCTCCATCGCCCATCCGGACTACCGGGACTGGCTCCGGGAGGAGTTTGAGCGAGTCTATCAAATGAAACTGTAATAGCAAAGAAGGAGGAGATTCCCATGAGTCAACGGGAAGCTGTTATCGTTGCCTATGGCCGCTCTGCGGTAACCAAGGCGTATAAGGGCGCCTTTTCCAAGGTGCACCCCGTCACCTTTGCCACTGAGACCCTGAAAGGGGTGCTGGCCAAGGTGCCCCAGCTGAATCCCATGGAGATCGACGATGTGATTGTGGGCTGTGCCAATCCCGAAGGGACCCAGGGCTGGAATATGGCCCGGCTGATCACCCAGCTGGCCGGCCTGCCCAAGCAGGTGTCCGCCCAGACGGTGAACCGGTTCTGCTCCTCCGGCCTGCAGACCATCGGTACCGCTGCCAACGCCGTCATCGCCGGGCAGTGCGATGTGGTGGTGGCCGGCGGCGTTGAGAGCATGACTCGAATCAAAAATATGTTCCTGGAGGAGGAATTCCGGGATCCCGCGCTGGTGAAGGTGTATGAGGAAGCCTATATGGCTCCGGGTTATACTGCCGAGCGTGTGGCTGAGCTTTGCCAGGTCACCCGGGAGGAGATGGAGGAGTTCGCAGTGCGCAGCCATGCCCTGGCCGCCCAGGCCCAGGACGAGGGTGCGTTTGACGACCAGATCATCCCCATTGCCGTACCTGGCCCCGACGGTACATCTCAGGTGGTGGACCGAGATGAAGGGGTGCGTCGGGGGACCTCCATGGAGGGGCTGGCGGCCCTGAAGCCCTGCTTTGAGGGAATTGTCACCGCCGGAACCTCCTCCCAGATGAGCGACGGCGCCGCGTTTGTGGTGGTGATGAGCCGGGAGAAGGCGGACAGCCTGGGCATTAAGCCTATTGCCCGGTTTGTAGGGTTTGCCGTGGCGGGATGCGAGTCGGAATATATGGGCCTTGGTCCAATCTATGCCGTACCAAAGCTGCTCAAACGCACAGGCATGACTCTGGACCAGATCGACACCATCGAGCTCAATGAGGCGTTTGCTGCCCAGGCCATTCCCTGCATCCATACGCTGGGGTTTGATATGGACAAGGTCAACCCGGAGGGCGGAGCCATTGCCCTGGGCCATCCCCTGGGTGCCACCGGGGCGGTGCTCACCTGCAAGGCCCTGTCCCGGCTGCGCCGCAAGGGTGGGCGCTACGCGCTGATCACCATGTGTATCGGCGGCGGCCAGGGCGCGGCCGGAATCTTTGAAAAGCTGTAATCTCAATTGATCAGGAGGCTGGTTAATATGGCAAAGAAAACGATTATCACTGTGGCCACCACCGGTGCGTGGCCCAAGAAGGAGAACAACCCCAACGTGCCCATGACCCCCGCTGAGATCGCGGAGGACGTGTACGCCTGCTGGAAAGCGGGCGCGGCCATCGCCCACCTGCACATGCGGGACGACGAGGGCAACGGCACCATGGAGACCGCAAAATTCCGTGAGACGGTGGAGCTGCTTCGGACCAACCACCCGGATTGCGACATCATCCTGAACATGACCACCTCCGGCGCGCTGGTGGCCAGCGACGATCTGCGCAAGGCCCATCTGAAGGAGCTGCGCCCTGAGCTGGGCACCTTCGACTGCGGCTCCATGAACTGGATGAATACAGGGCTGTTCCTCAATCCTCCCAAGTTCCTGGAGGAACTGGGCCGAGATATGCAGGAGTGGGGCGTCAAGCCCGAGATCGAGGCCTTTGACCCGGGCATGATCGCCAACGCCGCTTACTATCTAAAGAAGGGCGTGCTGAAGGCTCCCCTCCATTTCCAGTTCTGCATGGGTTGCGCCAACGGCATCCCCGGCAGCATGAAGAACTTGCTGTTCATGAAGGAGACCATGGACTCCCTGTGTCCCGGTTCTACCTGGAGCTGCTTTGGCGTGGGGCACTCCGCCATGGAGATCCTCTATGGAGCCGTCGCTTTGGGCGGACACATCCGCGTGGGCATGGAGGACAACGTGATGTATGCCAAGGGCAAGCTGGCCGAGAGCAACGCCCAGTTCGTGGAGCGTGCCGCCCGGGTGATCCGGGAGTACGGCAATGAAGTGGCTACTCCCGATGAGGCCCGGGAAATTCTGAGCTTGAAGAAATGAGCTGGGGACCCAGTCTGTTCTATTACCACTGCCCCTGCTGCGGGAAGCGATTTAGTTGCGAAGAGGGGTTGATCCCAGTTTTGGGGGAACGCTTTGGAAAATGTCCAACTTGCGGAGCAGAGGGTGTACTGGAGTGTACCGGTCCCCGTATTCCAGGCGACCAGGCCTACGAGGAGGTCTGGGATTAGATCACAAACAGA
>CAJLWS010000059.1 GCA_905210385.1 uncultured Eubacteriales bacterium
GGACAACAGCATCCACTATTTCTGATTTACAAACTCCTCCATTCCGGCTAAAATAGACTTAAGACCGATTGCCGGAAAGGGGTGTACCCCATGCTCATCGTATTGGTGGCGGGGCTGCTGGTGGGCTGTCTTGCCGTGCTCATTGTGAAGAAAAACCGGGAGTCCCTGCTCCTGGCCGCCACCTGCTTTTCCTTGATGCTGTTTCTCATGGGCATCATGATCGTCATCGCCAAGCGGGGCGGTGTCACTGCGGAAATGGAACGGTTCCTCTTCTTCTCTCCGGGTGTGCGCGTCTGGCTGCAGTACAAGCTCATCACCCTGAATCAGACGGGATATCTGCTGGCCCTGGGGCGGCACCTGTTCCCCCTGTGCCTGCTGGAGCTGGCCATGGCCTACTCCATGGCCGCCCTGGTGCACAAGCACCCTTGGACACGGCGGCTGGTGCTGATTTGCCCCATCGTCACGCTGGTGCTCTACTTCCCCTACCTGTACCGCTGGCTGGTGGCCATCGCCCCCTGGGTCCAGGCGGCCCTGTACTGTTTCTCCTGGGTCTGGGCCATCGGATATGTGGTGCTGGCCCTGGCCCTGCTGGTCCATGAGTTCCGCTCCATCACCATCTACTTCTGCCGCCGGCAGTTTTTTGCCGTCGCTCTGTGCCCCGTCGCCCTGTCTGCGCTGTATCTGCTCTACTCTGGACAGGATCCCGGGCAGATCTACCGCTTCTACAGCTATGACTATCTGTGGATCAAGGGGCTGGGTTATCTGCAGTACAGCCTCACTGTGCCGGGCCATGTGTTTCTGGTCGCGGTAAACGTGATCTGCGGAGTGGTGGGTCTGGTCAGTCTGGCCCGCTTCACGCAGGACAGCTTTTCCAGCGATCGGGAGGACGTGGCGCTGGAGCGGAAATTTGATGTGGCCCGTACCGGGGCCAGCGTCTTTGTCCACAGCATCAAGAACCAGCTGTTGGCCAACCGCGTGCTCTACAAACGCATCCGGACAGAGCTGTCCAAGCCCTGCCCGGATCTGGAGAGGCTGCGGGAGTATACCGACAGCCTCTCCAGCGGCAACGATCAGCTCATTGTCCGCTCAGAGGAGCTTTACCGAACAGTAAAGGCCAAGTCTGTCCGCCTGGTCCCCGTGGGACTGGACCGTCTGGAGGAAATCACCCGGGAGCGGTTTCAGAAAAAGTATCCGGATGGAAACCTGCTCATCCAAATGGACGGGGGCATTCAGGTACTGGCCGATGAAAACTATCTCAGTGAGGCGCTGTACAACCTGCTCACCAACGCCTGGGAGGCCACATTGGAGGCCGGCCGGGACGACCCGGTGGAGCTTTTGAGCCACCAGGAGCGGCTGTACACCGTGCTGGAGGTGCGGGACCGTGGTACCGGCATCCCTCCTTCCATCTTCAAACACATTTTTGAACCCTTTTACTCGGAGAAGAATACCAATTCCAACTGGGGCATGGGCCTGTATCATGTGCGCACCATTGTGCGCAGTCATCTGGGCACCATCCGGGTGGAGAACCGCCCCGGAGGAGGCGCAACGTTCCTGATCCTGTTGCCCCGATATACTGTAAAGTCGAACTTACGGGGAGGCGCTTCATCATGATCCGTATTCTTGTGGCAGAAGATTTCGATCTGCTCCGGGAAGATCTGTGTGACACCATCAACCAGCAGACGGATATGAACGTGGTGGGCTGCGCCAGCACAGGCCGGGAGATGGAGACCCTAGCCAGGCAGATTCCCGCTGATCTCATCCTTATGGATATTGAGATGGAGACCACCACCGCGGGCATCCGCGCCACCGAACACATCCTGGAGTGCAATCCAGAGTTGAAGGTAATCTTTCTCACCGCCCATGAGACGGACAATATGATCCTCACCTCCATGGGCGCCGGAGCGGTGGACTACATTGTGAAGGGCCTCCCGGACGAGGAGCTGCTCCTCCACATCCGCAGCGCCATTGCTGGGCGCCCCATGCTGGAGGCCAAAATTCAGAACCTCCTTTTGAAGGAATACTCCCGCCTGCGCAGCTCAGAGCGCAGCCTGCTGTTCTTCATCAGCACCGTCTCCCAACTCACCGGTGCGGAGCGTGAGCTGGTCCGGCTGCTGCTGGATGGAAAAAAGGTCAAAGAAATTGCCGACATCCGCTGTGTGGAGGTGGTCACCGTCAAGACGCAGGTCAAGAGCCTGCTACGAAAGTTCGGCTGCACCCGCACCAAGGAGATCGTAGAAATCATCCGTGAACTTAATGTGGCCCACCTCTTTTGACGGGGCCAGGAAAGGAAGTCAAGCTATGGATTACTTTCAGATCCCAGCCCAGGACCTGGGCAAGAACGCCAAAATCCCCGTCCTGCCCCTGGGGGACTCCGGCGAGATCTTTTATGAACTGGCCCTGGAGATGGTGAACACCATCCAGGACCACAACGCCAGAGGGGAGAAGACCGTCTTTATCTGCCCCGTTGGCCCGGTGGGCCAGTACCCCATCTTCGTCCGGCTGGTCAACCGGGACCGGGTGAGCCTGAAGCACTGCTGGTTCATCAACATGGACGAATATCTCAACGACGACGGCACCTACATCGACAAGTCCAGCCCCCTGTCCTTCCGTGGCTTCATGGAGCGCACCGTCTACACCAAGGTGGATGCCGACCTGCTCATGCCCCCGGAGCAGCGGGTCTTCCCCGACCCTGCCGACCCCGGGAAGGTAGACCGGCTCATCGAGGAGCTGGGGGGGGTGGACATCGCCTTCGGCGGCATCGGCATCAATGGCCACCTGGCCTTCAACGAGGCCCAGCCAGAGCTGACGCCGGAACAGTTCGCCGCCCTGGGCACCCGGGTGCTCACCCTCACCCCGGAGACCAAGACCGCCAACGCCATCGGGGACCGGGGAGGCGCCATCGCCGCCATGCCCAACAAGGCCGTCACCATCGGCATCAGGCAGATCCTGGGCGCCCGAAAGATCCGCTTGGGTGTGTTCCGGGACTGGCACCGGGGCGTGGTGCGCCAGGCGGCCTACGGCGAGGTGTCCGCCGCCTTCCCCGTCACCCTGCTCCAAAACCACCCGGACGCCCGCATCTACGCCAACGCCGTGGCCTCTGCCCTGCCCTTCTGAGGCTACGTCATGGGAACCAGAACACTGTTCACCGGCGGCCGGGGGTATACCGCCGGCGAAATTCTAGAAACTGAGGTCCTGACCCGGGATGGCCGCATTGCCGCCATAGGGGACCATCTGGACCGGGCAGGGGTGGATATCGTGGACCTTCACGGGGCCCTTCTCTCCCCCGGCTTCATCGATGTACACACCCACGGCGGCGCCGGTGTGGATATCAACGCCGCCAGCTATGAGGACCTGTCCAAACTCTCCGCCTTCTTTGCAAGCCAAGGCGTCACCGGCTTTCTGGCCTCTATCCTCACCGACACCGTGGAAGCCACGGAGCGGGCCATCGACACTGTTTGTCACTTCATAGACAGCCCCACCCACGGCGCGAAATGCCTGGGTATTCACCTGGAGGGGCCCTTTCTCTGCCTGAAATATAAGGGGGCCATGCCCCCGGAGCTGCTGCGGGAAGGGGATGCCGCCCTCTTCCGGCGCTACCAGGAAAGGGCCGGCGGCCGGGTCCGGTACATGACCGTGGCTCCGGAGGTAAAGGGCGTGCCGGAGATGATCAGCAAGCTCCAGGGTCAGTGCGTGCTGGCCATGGGCCACACGGATGCGGACTACGAGACCGCCAACGACGCCATCGACCGGGGCGTGTCCGCCTGCACCCACACCTTCAACGTGATGAGCCTGTTCCATCAGCACCGTCCCGCCGTCATGGGCGCAGTGCTGGAACGTCCCGTCTACTGTGAAGCCATCTGCGACGGGCGCCATCTCCACCCGGGCACGGTGCGCATGCTTCTGGCCTGCAAGGGCTGGGACAAAGTGGTGGCCATTACCGACTCCATGCAGGCCGCCGGCTTGCCCGACGGGGAGTATATGTTGGGGGTCAACCCCGTCACCGTCACCGACGGGGACGCCAAGATCACCGGCACCGACATCCGGGCAGGTTCCACCCTCACCCTGGCCCAGGCCGTAAAGAAGATTGCCCGCTTCACCGGCGCCCCGCCGGAGAAGGTGCTGGGCCTGCTCACCGCAAACCCCGCAAGGCTCATCGGCGAGGACCACCGCCGCGGCGATATCGCCGTGGGCAAGGACGCGGACTTCGTGGTTCTCTCGGAGGAGCTGGACATTCTGGAAACTTGGTCGGCAGGTGAGAAAGTCTACGACAACCGCCGCCCTGCAAATTCATAAAGGAGGAAAATCACTATGCCACTCGTTCCCCTTCGCCCCGTTCTGGAGGCTGCTGAAACGCACAACTATGCCCAAGGGGCATTCAACGTCAACGCCGTGGCCCAGGCCAAGGCCGTCATCGAGATGCACGAGACCTTCCGCTCCCCTGCCATCCTCCAGGGGGCGGACCTGGCCAACGCCTTTATGGGCGGCCGGGTAGATTTCGCCAACGGCACCCTGGAGGACAAAAAGAAGGGCGCCCGGAACATCGCCAATGCGGTGAAGAAATACGGGGAGAACTCCCCCATCCCCATCGTGCTCCATCTGGACCACGGCAAGGACTTCGACTCCTGCGTGGCCGCCATTGAGGGCGGCTACACCTCCGTGATGATCGACGGCTCCTCTCTGCCCCTGGAGCAGAACATTGAGCTGACCCGGGAAGTGGTCAAGTACGCCCACGCCCGGGGCGTGTCCGTGGAGGGTGAGCTGGGAGTTCTGGGCGGCCAGGAGGACCACGTGTTCGCCGCCACCTCCACCTACACCAACCCCCTGGATGCGGTGAAGTTCATCCAGGAGACGGAGGTAGACGCCCTGGCCATCTCCTACGGCACCCAGCACGGGGCCAACAAGGGCAAGGACGCCAAGCTCCGCCGGGAGATCCCCATCGCCATCAAGGAGTGCATCAACCGGCTGGGCATCTTCTGCGCCCTGGTCAGCCACGGCTCCTCCACCGTTCCCCAGTACATCGTCAAGGAGATCAACGACCTGGGCGGCGACATCCAGAACGCCTACGGCATCAACGTGGATGAGCTCATCGCCGCCATCCCCTGCGGCATCCGCAAGATCAACGTGGACACCGACATCCGCCTGGCGGTCACCCGGAACATGAAGGAGCTGTTCGCCCAGCGGCCTGAGCTGCAGAAGAGCCTCTCCATCGGCGGGGTGTACGCCCTGCTGGAGGAGAAGAAGTCCGCCTTCGATCCCCGGGTGTTCTTCCCGCCCATCATGGACACCGTCCTCACCGGCAACGTGCCCGATGACGACGTGGCCCTGCTCATGAGCCGGGTGGAGGCCGGCGTGAAGGAGGCCGTAGGCTCCCTGATCGTCAACTTCGGCTCCTACGGCAAGGCCCCCCTGGTGGAGCAGAAGTCCCTGGAGGACATGATCGCCTTCTACAAAAAGTAAGGAGGGGGCGCGGTTATGAAGCATCTGTATCTGAACCTGAAGCGGTTTGACGTCCCTGTGGAGTACGGCGGCGTCAACCGCATCGCCCCGCTGAAGGACTGGGGCAGCTACATCGTCACCCACACCCAGGAGGGACTGAAGAAGTACGACCCCAACCAAGTGGAGTTCGTCCAGTACTTCCCTGAGGCCCACATCCTGGGGGCTGTGGGCGCCCTGTGTGAGGGCAGCCCCGTCCAGGTGGGCTGCCAGGGCGTCTACCGGATGAACACCGCGGTGGGCGGCAACTTCGGCGCCTTCACCACCAACCGCCCCGCCTCCATTGCCAAGGCCATGGGGTGCGCCTCCACCATCATCGGCCACTGCGAGGAGCGGGGTGACAAAGCGGGCATCCTGGCCGAGGCCGGGGTGACCGACACCGCCGCCGTCAACCGCCTGCTGAACCAGGAGATCCGCCTGGCGGTGGAGCAGGGGCTCACCGTACTGTACTGCATCGGTGAGAAGAGCGAGGAGCAGGAGCGCTGGCAGGACGTGCTGGGCGAGCAGCTCAGCGTGGGCCTGGACGGGGTGGACACCTCCAAGGTGGTCATCGGCTACGAGCCGGTGTGGTCCATCGGCCCGGGCAAGACCCCCGCCGGCAAGGACTACATCACCATGATCGCCCGCTTCGTCAAGGAGCGCACCGACGGTCTGGACGTGGTGTACGGCGGCGGCCTGAAGGTGGACAACGCCGAGATGCTCGCCTCCATTGACGAGATCGACGGCGGCCTCATTGCCCTGACCCGCTTCCAGGGGGAGATCGGTTTCTACCCCGACGAGTATCTGGAGATCATCAAAACTTACCTGGGAAAATAAGGAGTGACAGCCTGTGAAGCTTGATTTTGAATACGGCAACGGCCTGATGAGCGCCGAGCTGCCCGACAGTACCAAGGTCTTTATCCCCGGCGAGACCGTGCCCGATCCCCCTTGTCTGCCCCAGGACTGGGACAGCCTGTACGCCGCCACCCTGGAGTCCATCCGCCACCCCCTGGGCATGAAGCCCCTGCGGGAGCTGGCCGGCCCGGGCAAGAGCGTGGTGTTCGTCATCCCCGACATCGTCAAGGGCGGCACCCAGCCCACCGCCCACCGCCGGGTGTCCATCCGGGCCTGCCTGGACGAGCTGTATGAGGCTGGCGTGGACAAGAAGGACATCCTGCTGCTGTTCTCCAACGGCCTGCATCCCCGGGCCACCGTGCCGGAGATGAAGAAAATCCTGGGTGAGGAGCTGTTCAACGAGTTCTACTGGACGGGCCAGATCACCAGCCACGACAGCGAGGATTATGACCACATGGTGGACCTGGGCACCACCCAGCGGGGCGACCCGGTGCTGATGAACAAATACGTCTTTGACTGCGACATCCCCATCCTCATCGGCCACACCCAGGGCAACCCCTACGGCGGCTACTCCGGCGGCTACAAGCACTGCGCCACCGGCATCACCCACTGGCGGAGCATCGCCAGCCACCACGTGCCCAAGGTGATGCACCGCGCCGACTTCACCCCCGTGTCCGGCCACTCCCTCATGCGCACCAAGTTCGACGAGATCGGCATGCACATGGAGGAGAAGATGGGCCATCCCTTCTTCTGCTGCGACGCGGTGCTGGACACCTACTCCCGCCAGATCGCCGTCTTCAGCGGCTACGCCAAGGTGATGCAGCCTGAGTCCTGGAAAGTGGCCAACCAGCGCACCTACGTGCCCTGGGCGGAGGAGAAGTTCGACGTGATGGTCTTTGGCATGCCCCAGGACTTCCACTACGGCAACGGCATGGGCACCAACCCCATCCAGATGATGCAGGCCCTGTCCGCCCAGGTCATCCGCCACAAGCGGGTGATGAAGGAGAACTGCGTGATCATCTGCTCCTCCATCTGCAACGGCTACTTCCACGACGAGCGCTGGCCCTATCTCCGGGAGCTGTATGAGATGTTCCAGCACGACTATATGAACGTCCTGCCCGACATGGACCGGTACGGGGAGTACTTTGCCACCAACCAGGAGTATATCCGCAAGTACCGCTTCTGCAACGCCTTCCACCCCTTCCACGGCTTCTCCATGATGAGCTGCGGCCACATCGCCGAGATGAACACCGCCGCCATCTACATTGTGGGAGCCCAGGAGCCGGGCATCGCCCGGGGCATGGGCCTGAAGACCCGGGCCACCTTCGAGGAGGCGCTGGAGGATGCCAAGCGCAAGTTTGTGGGCCCCAACCCCAACATCCTGGCCCTGCCCAAGACCTTCAAGGTGGGCGCTGTCCACCTGTGCATGAAGGACGACGACCTGTCTACCGTGTAAAGAGGGAGGAAGGGGACATATGTTGAAAGGAAACATGCTCATTGCCCACGGCGGCGGCCCCACCCCAGTGATCAACAGCTCCCTGCTGGGGGCGGTCCGGGAGGCCAAAACTCACCCGGAGATCGAGACTATCTACGGGGCCCGGTTCGGCGCCGAGGGCATCCTGGCCGGCGACCTGATGGACCTGGGGGCGTTTGACGACGAGCAGCTGGACCTGCTCTCCCGCACCCCCGCCTCCGCCCTGGGCTCCTGCCGCCGCAAGCTCACCGACGCGGACT
>CAJLWS010000060.1 GCA_905210385.1 uncultured Eubacteriales bacterium
TGCCTGTGGCGATCCCGCCTCTGACAGCAGCAGCGACCCCTCCGCAGACCCCAGCTCCACATCTCCCGAGGAGATTGTGGCGGATCTCACCCAGGATTTGCTCCCCTTTGCCGCCGGCATGGAGGCGAGCGATACCGCGCTGACTGTAAATGGTCAGGAAGTGCCCGCAGACCTGTTCTTGTATTGGCTGGCTCTGAACTGCGCCTATTTTCAGCAGAATTACGGCCTGCCCCTGGACGGCTCCTATGGGAACGCTGTGCTTCAGGACAGTCTGACCATGACCGCTTACTATGTCATCATGGAGCAGAAAGTCTTGGAAGAGGGATGTCCGCTCACGGATGAGCAGCGTTCCGAGATCCAAGCGGAAATGGTTGCGGACGGCCAGGAAACTTACGACAATCGGAAGCTTTTGTTCAACCTCACAGATGAGACCATGGAGTTCATCTACTCTGTGAGCGATTATTACGATAACCTGCTTCACACACTGACCTCCGCGCCTACTCAGGATGAGTTGAACCAATATGTCTATCAGGCCAAGCACATCCTGCTGCTCACCGTGGACATGGACGGCACGCCCACCGTTCAGGACGGTGCTTATGTCTATCCCAGTCTGGACGAGGAGACCATCGCGGAAAAGAAGGCGCTGGCTGACGATCTTCTCGCCCAGCTGCGCTCCAGCGATGATCCCGAGGCACTGTTTGACGAGCTGATGAACGAATACAGCGAAGACACCGGGCTGGAGAGCAATCCCGACGGCTATACCACCACCGTGGGTCAAATGGTTCCCGCGTTTGAGGAAACGGCGCTCTCTTTGGAGTTCGGTGAAATCTCCGATGTGGTGGAGTCCTCCTATGGATACCATATCATCCTGCGGGGCGAGGTGGAGGATTTGGACAGCTATGCGGATCAATACCGGCAGAGCCTGCTGGACGCCAGGATTGACCAATGGCTGGAGGATGCGGAAGTCACTCCGGTGGAAACGATTGAAAATCTGGATGTGGCCAACTTCTACAACCGCTATAATGCCTGGCAAACCGCCATGGCGGAACAGCTTCAGGCTGACAGTGACTCAGATGCCTCCGCCAGCCCCGCACAGAGTGGTTCCGCCGAGGAGTAAACCACTGTCCTTCCTCTTTTCACTCTAAACCTGCCCCTTTCCCGGCCTACGGCAACTGCCGTGGGCCGGTTTTTCTGTGGATCCAGCCTGTCCTTCCCTTTGTTTCGCCGCCTCCCCCTGCTATAGTTGGGGCAAGTACAGTGGGAATATCCCAGAGAAGGAGCGTGTTGCCACCGTGGTTCAATGGTTTTCTAAGCTCCCCGATCAGGTCCTGTCCGATCTGGATACTGATCAGAATCGGGGCCTTTCCAGCACTCAGGCCCAGCACCGCCTAAACGAATACGGTCCCAACCGACTGGAGGGCGCTAAAAAGGAGAGCTTACTGTCCCGGCTGCTAAGCCAGTTCAAGGATCCCATGATCCTGGTGCTGCTGGCTGCGGCGGCCCTCTCTCTACTCTCCACCGGCGGCGAGGACTGGGTGGAAGCAGTCATCATCCTGGTCATCGTTCTGGTCAACGCCTGTATTTCCATCTCCCAGGAGAACAGCGCGGAGAAGGCACTGGAGGCCCTGCAAAAAATGTCCGCTCCCCTGGCCAAGGTAATCCGGGATGGGCAGATGGTTCGTCTTGGCACGGAACTCTTGGTGCCAGGAGATATCATCCTTCTGGAGGCGGGTGACCTGGTCCCCGCTGACGCCCGCGTCCTGGAGTGCGCCAACCTGAAGACAGACGAGTCGGCCATGACAGGCGAGTCCGTTCCCGTGAGCAAACGGGCCATGGCCTTCCTTCCTGAGGACACTGCCCTAGGCGACCGGGAAAACATGGTCATCTCTTCCACCGTGGTCACCAACGGCCGGGCGGTCTGCGTCGTCACCGCCACCGGCATGGACACAGAGGTGGGTCGTATCGCCCGGATGCTCACTGATGCGGAGGATGTCACAACGCCGCTGCAGCGGAAAATGGGGGAAATCTCCAAAACCCTGTCCTTCCTCTGCCTGAGCGTATGCGCGGTCATGTTTGGCGTGGGCCTCATCTACGGTAGGGAGCTGCTGGGCATGTTCATGACCGCTGTCTCCCTGGCGGTGGCCGCCATCCCAGAAGGGCTGCCCGCTATCGTCACCATTGTGCTAGCCTTGGGCGTTCAGCGCATGGCAGGGCGCAATGCCATTGTAAAGAAGCTGCCCGCAGTGGAGACCTTGGGCTGCGCCGGCGTCATCTGCTCGGACAAGACGGGTACCCTCACCCAGAACCGGATGACGGTGGTGGATGTGTGGTCCTGGGAAGATCGGCACCGGCAGGAGACCCTGGCCATCGGTGCCCTGTGCAATGACACTGTGTTGACCTATCACGAGGACGGCTCGCCCCGGACCACCGGAGACCCCACCGAGACCGCCTTCGTGGATGCCGCCTTTCGGGACGGCATGGACAAGAATGCGCTAGAGCAGCGGATGCCCCGGATCGCGGAGCTCTCTTTTGACTCCGAGAGGAAGCTCATGAGCACGGTTCATCCCCTCAATGGCAAGTTCCGGGTCATGGTCAAGGGCGCGCCAGATATTCTCCTTGCTCGATGCTCCTATATACTGAGCTCCTCCTCCCCTGCACCTCTCACCCCCACCATAACTAAGCGAGTGGACGAGGCCAATACTGCCATGGCGGAAAAAGCCCTACGAGTACTGGGCTGCGCCTATAAGGACCTGGACGCCCTACCCCCGGGGGAACTCACCTCCGACCTGCTGGAGCGTGGGCTGACCTTCGTAGGCCTGGTGGGGATGATCGACCCGCCCCGGACAGAGGTCAGGCAGGCGGTAGTCCAGTGCTACCGTGCAGGGATCCGTCCAGTGATGATTACTGGAGATCATAGGTTGACGGCCGTGGCCATCGCTAGGGATTTGGACATTTTCCGCCCGGGGGATCTGGCCATTACCGGTGAGGATTTGGACTTCATGTCCCAAGAGCTGCTGGAGCAGGACGTGGAGCGTTTCTCGGTCTATGCCCGGGTCTCCCCCGAACACAAAATGCGCATCGTTCAGGCCTGGCAAAAGCGAGGCATGGTGGTGGCCATGACCGGGGACGGCGTAAATGACGCCCCCGCTCTGAAGGCCGCCGACATTGGCTGCGCCATGGGAATCACCGGCACCGATGTGGCTAAGGGCGCCGCAGATATGATCCTCACCGACGACAACTTCGCCACCATCGTCCACGCCGTGGAACAGGGACGGGGCATTTATTCCAACATCAAGAAAGCCATTCATTACCTTCTGTCTTGCAACATCGGGGAAATTCTCACTCTGTTTCTGGCCACCCTTTTCAACTTCCAACAGGATCCTTTAGTTCCGGTCCAGCTGCTCTGGCTAAATCTGGTGACCGATTCCCTCCCAGCCCTGGCGTTGGGTATGGAGCCTGTGGAGTCCTCCGTCATGACGGAAAAGCCCCGCTCCGCCCGGGAGCCCCTGTTCAGCCGGGCCTTTTCCCTCCGTCTGGCCTGGCAGGGAGCCATGGTGGGCCTGCTCACCCTGGCGGCTTACTGGCTGGGTGAGTACGTGCTCAGCGACCCTGCCCAGGCCGACGCCACTGCTAACACCATGGCCTTTGCCACCCTGACTTTTTCCCAACTCTTCCATGCCTTCGACGTGCGCAGTGAGAGTCAGTCCCTGTTCCGGTTGGGAATCTCATCCAACCCCGCTATGAACAAGGCTTTCCTGGTTGGCATGGCCCTCCAGCTGTCCGTGCTGCTGATTCCTCCCCTGATGGATCTCTTCCAAGTCTGTCCGCTTTCCCCATTGGAATGGGGCTGTGTACTTAGTCTGGCCGTCCTCCCGATTGTTTTTTGTGAAATAGAGAAATCTTTCCGCCGCCTATCTAAAAGTAGCGGCTAAACCGCCCTGTTTTTACATGATATTGTTAAAAATTAAATTTATTGCTTTTTTCGGCCGCATCCGTTACAATTTTCCCAGATGTACCCCCTTAAATATATCATTTGGAGGTTATCAGGAATGAAAGAAATCTACGTCGTCAATTGCTGCCGCACCGCCGTGGGTTCCTTCGGCGGTTCCCTGAAGGACATTTCCCCCTCTGATCTGGGCGCCGTTGTGGTGAAGGAAGCCCTCCGGCGGGCCGGAGTTCATCCTGAACAAGTGGATGAGCTGATGTTCGGCTGTATCCTTACCACTGCCCAGGGACAGAATGTGGCCCGGCAGGTAGGTGTCAAGGCCGGCCTGCCCTATTCTGTCCCCGCCTATAGTGTCAACATGTTGTGCGGCTCTGGCATGAAAACGGTGATTGCCGGCGCCCGTTCCATCCTGGCGGGAGACGCAGATATCATTGTAGCCGGCGGCACCGAGAGCATGTCCTCCACACCCTATGTGCTGACAGATGCCCGTTGGGGTGCCCGCATGGGCGACGGGAAGGTCATGGACACCCTGATCGGCGATGGTCTTACCGATGTGTTCAACAACTATCATATGGGCACCACTGCGGAGAATATCAGCGATGTGTGGGGTATCTCCCGCCAGGAGCAAGACTCATTCGCCGTTTCCTCCCAGCAGAAAACCCAGGCCGCCCAGCAGGCCGGGCGCTTCGAGGATGAGATTGTCCCCGTCATGGTTAAAAGGAAAAAGGAACTGGTGGCGTTCAAGGTGGACGAGTTCCCCAAGGTCGGCGTCACCCTGGAAGGCATCGCCAGCCTGCGGGGAGCTTTCCCCGTCGGCCCGGAAGGCATCGTGGATGACATTGTCCATACCTTTGAGCCCACCCAGATCCAGGAAGAACATACCCGGAAGCATCAGCCCCGGGTCACCGCCGCAAATGCCTCCGGTATCAATGACGGCGCGGCCGCCATCGTGCTTGCCTCCGGCGAGGCAGTGGAGAAGTACGGACTGAAGCCCATGGCAAAACTGGTGGGCTGGGGCCAAGCCGGCGTAGATCCCAAGATCATGGGTGTGGGCCCCATCCCTGCCTCCCGCAACGCTTTAAAAATGGCCGGCCTGACCATCGAGGATATCGACCTGGTAGAGGCCAACGAAGCCTTTGCCGCCCAGTCCATCGCCGTGGCCCGGGAACTGGGGTTCGACATGGACAAGGTGAATGTCAACGGCGGCGCCATCTCTATTGGGCATCCTGTGGGCGCGTCCGGCGCACGAATCATCGTCACTCTGCTCCACGAGCTGGTGAAGCGTCCTGAGGCCAAGAAAGGCCTGGCCACCCTGTGCATCGGCGGCGGCATGGGCGTTGCTACTGTATTTGAAAAGTGCTGAGCGGCCTTTTCGCTGCATTTGATTCCATCCGTCTCAAAAACGGGGCGCCCTTTCGGGGCGTCCCGTCCTTCCTTCTCCAGCCTCTTTTCCTTGTGCATCCCCGGTAGTTGTGATAGGATATGGAAGAGACCGTCGTTACTCGCTTCAATCCATTTCGTATTTTCTTTGTTCTTTATTCCAAATCGGATCGTCCTGCTGGGGAAGGAGGTCTCTATGAGCCAACGTACTAGACTATTCCGCCTACCCGATCCCTATGACCTGCCCGTCAGCAACGGACGGTTCCTTCGGGCCGTCCGGGAGAACTGCGCTTTTCACTACGCCCGCTGTCCGGAGTATCGGCAGGTCCTAGACAGCTTCTCCTTTCGGCCGGAGGATCTGCAGGAATGGGCCGACCTGGAGCGATTACCCTTCCTGCCCACCGTCACCTTCAAGCATCACCGGCTGTTCTCCCTGCCCCGGCGGCAAATGGCCGCCGTGTCCACCTCGTCCGGCACCTCTGGGCAATTCAGTGAGATTGGTTTCGACTTTCCCTCCCTTTACTGCTCTTGGAATATGCTGTGGAAGATTGGCCGGCCCCGGGGCTTCTTCTCCCCCAAGCCCACCCACTATGTGGTTCTGGGCTACAAACCCCGGCGGGGCAACCGCACCTCGGTAGCCCGCACCGCCTTCGGCGCCACCCTGTTGGCTCCGGCCCTTAGCCGGACATACGCTCTAAAATACGAGAGCGGCGGCTATATCCCCGATCTGGACGGGGTCGCGGACGCCCTGATCCGCCACGGGAAATCCCGTTTCCCCACCCGGCTGGTGGGTTTCCCCTCCTACACCTACTTCCTGCTCCGGCAGCTGGAGCGCCGGGGGATTCAGCTATCCCTGCCACCCGGCTCCAAAATTCTGCTGGGGGGCGGCTGGAAGCAGTTCTATGCCCAGCAGGTGGAAAAGCCTGTGCTCTACGATTTGGCGCGGCGGGGGCTGGGGATTCCGGAGGAGCACATCATCGAGGTATTCAGCGCGGTGGAGCATCCCATCCTCTACGCTGACTGCGTCCGCCACCACTTCCATGTGCCCATCTACAGCCGGGTGATCATCCGGGACCCGGATAGCCTGGTCCCCCTACCCCCGGGCCAGCCGGGGCTGGTGGAATTCATCACCCCCCTGCTCACCGCAACCCCCATTCTGGCAGTGATGACTGACGACCTGGGCATCCTCCACCCCGCCGGCTCCTGCTCCTGCGGCAACCCCGCCCCCTGGCTAGAGATTTTGGGCCGAGTGGGGCTGAAGGATATCAAGACCTGCGCAGCGGGAGCTGCGGAGCTGCTGGGGAAGGGAGGGGACGGGCCATGATCTTGGCCAACGGCAAGATATACGACACCAGCCGTCAGGACGAGGTGCTGGATGGCTTGGAGGCGGCCCTCAACCGCACCCTAGCGGAGAAGACCCTACGCCCAGAGCAGGTCATCGCCGCCATCGACCGTCTGGGCCGGCGACTGGACGGGGGCGAATTCGATCACTTGCTCTCCCAGGTGGACCAGGCGGAACGGTATCTGGCCCAAATCAGGCCCCAGCTGACCCGCCAGGCCCTGGAGTACAAGCTCCGGGTGGAGCTGGGGAGGGATACCGCCCCCTATGTCACCACACCGCCGGCGGGCTTGCCCGCCCTCACCGTCCGCCCCGCCCCCTTAGGGGTGCTGCTGCACATCGCCGCGGGTAACGTGGACGGTCTGCCGGCCTACAGCGTGGTGGAGGGTCTGCTCACTGGGAACATCAATCTGTTGAAGCTGCCTCAGGCAGACAGCGGACTGTCCATCGAGATCCTCCGGTATCTCATGGAAGAAGAGCCCACCCTGGCCGACTTCCTCTATGTCTTTGACACCCCCTCCGAAGATGTGGATGCCCTGCTGCGCATGGCCAAACTCAGCGACGGGGTCGTGGTGTGGGGCGGGGATGGGGCAGTGTCCGCCGTACGGCGGTTCGCCCCGCCTGGAGTGAAGCTCATCGAGTGGGGCCACCGGCTGAGCTTTTCCTACCTCTCCGGGGCCCAGGACCGGGAGCGAGACTGGCCTGCCCTGGCCCGGCACATCATTGAAACCCGCCAGCTGCTGTGCTCCTCCTGCCAGGTCATCTACCTGGACACCCACAGTCAGGAGGACGTTCACACCTTTTGCCGGGACTTTCTGCCCCTGCTGGAGCAGGCAGTGACCCAGGGCCCCGCCAGGAGCCTAAGCGTGGCGGCGGAGCAGGCTCTGCGCCGGTACCAGATCCGGATCGAGCGGGCCATCTCCGGCCAGGCCAGCACAGACGAGCGGACGGTATACGACGGTGGCTGCTCCCTCACCGCCTGCACCGACCGGGAGCTGGAGCTGTCCGACCTGTTCGGCAACCCCCTGGTGAAGGCCCTGCCCCGGGAGGAGCTGCTCCCCGTCCTGCGGCGGCAGAAGGGGCGGCTCCAAACCGCCGGCCTGCTGTGTCCGGAGGGTGACCGGGCTGCCCTCACCGATCTGCTGGTGCGGGCCGGAGTCACCCGGGTGCTCCCGGCGGGAGAGATGTCAGACTCCTTCTGTGGCGAGGCCCACGATGGGGAGTACCCCTTACGCCGGTACACCCGGATGGTCAATCTCCGATAAGGGCAATGCGGGCGGGGCCCGCCGTCGGGGCAAAGTCCTCTCTGCTCCGTTTCCGCCAACAGAACAGCGAAA
>CAJLWS010000061.1 GCA_905210385.1 uncultured Eubacteriales bacterium
GCCCTCCGGCAGATAAGCCGACACATCCGCCCCGGCCGCAAGAGCCCGGCGAAGCGCGGCCGCACTGGGGAAAATACCTTCTCCCGGCAGTTCCCGCTCGTCATAAGCGCTTCCCTCCCGCTTCAGCGCGAGAAAATCCAGTTTTCCCCGCGCCGCGCGCAGATAGGCCAGTGCCAGAATGTCATTGGGGAAAAGAGACTCTCCCAATCCTGCAAAATAGGCCTCGGCCGTACCGGTCGCGCCCCGCGCGGGCGTTTGGGTCTCTTCTTTTTCGGCCAACACTGAAAGGCGGGAAAGATCGCCGCTCTCACTGCCAAAGGCCAGCGTCTCCACCCCCAACCGGCAAAGGATCTCCACCCCTGCCCCGGCAAAATAAGCGGCCGAGGCGCAGGCATAAGGAAAGGGCAGTTCCAGCACCAGATCCGCCCCGGCCGCGATTGCCATCGTTGCGCGCGGAACAGGCGGCAGAACGGCCGCTTCGCCGCGTTGGGTAAAGTTCCCGCTCATCAGACACACAACCAGTCCCTCTTCCCGCGCGCGGGAAATAAGGCGGGCGTGTCCCCGGTGGATCGGGTTGAATTCGCAGATGATGCCGATGTGCTTCATGTGTTTTCCTTCTTTACCGCATAAAAAATTTAAAAAATTCCCTTTTTCGTCCCGGGAGGGATTGAAAAAAAGTGAAAGCTATGTTATAATAGGAGCCGAATGAATTTCTTCTGGAGGCTTCTTATGAATATTCTGGTTGTCAACGCGGGCTCCAGCTCGCTCAAATATCAGCTGCTGGACACCCGATCCGGACAGGTCTTTGCCAAGGGTATCTGCGAGCAGATCGGCGACAGGGACCGCGCCCTTATCGACCACAAACAACTGGTAAAAGGCTTGCGGGTGAAAGAAAATCACCCCATGAAGACCCATGCCGATGCCATGAAACTGGTGGTGGAAAAACTGCTGGACAGCGAATACGGCTGTATTCACAGCATGGATGAGATTGAGGCGGTCGCCCACCGTATCGTGCACGGCGGTCCCTATTTCTCGCACTCCATTCTGCTCAACGAAGAGGTGTTGGCAACGCTCCGTAAATGCCATGATTTCGCCCCGCTCCATACCGGCGCGCACATCGAAGGCATTGAGGGATGCCTTGCCGTCATGCCCAAAAAGCCGCAGGTGCTGGTGTTTGACACCGCTTTCCACCAGACCATGGCGCCCGAGGCCTATGTCTACCCCCTGCCCTATGAAATTTATGAAAAATATGCCGTCCGCCGCTATGGCGCGCACGGCACTTCGCACCGCTTTGTGACCGGCGAAATGTGCCGCATCCTCGGCCGGACCGAGGGCACGAAGATTGTCACCTGCCACATCGGAAACGGCTCCTCCATCTCGGCCGTAAAGGACGGCCGTGTACTGGATACCTCTATGGGCTTTACGCCGTTGGCCGGCGTGGAAATGGGCACGCGCTGCGGCGATATTGATCCTGCCATCGTTCCCTATCTGATGGAAAAAATGAACCTCTCGACTGAGGAAGTCGGAACGCTGATGAACAAAAAATCGGGCTTTCTCGGCATCACCAAGGGTTATTCTTCGGATTCCCGCGTGCTGGAAGAGGCCATTTCCAACGGCCCTGCCGACCCGCACTATGAACTGTGCAATCTGGCCGTCAACATTCTCAAACATCAGATCAAGAAATACATCGGCGCCTACGCCGCTATCATGAACGGCCTGGATGCCGTGGTGTTCACCGCCGGCATCGGCGAAAACAATCCGCACCTGCGCGAGATTGTCTGCGAGGATATGGACTTCTTCGGCATTGAGATCGACAAAGAGCTGAACGCCAAAATGCTCCGGCAGGACAATATCGTAAAGCTCTCCACCGATGCCTCCCGCGTGGCGGTCTATCTCATCCCCACCAACGAGGAGCTGATGATCGCCCTGGATACCGCCGCCCTGGCGTAAATCCCCATCCTCCCCTCCCCATGCTGTCTGTTTCAACCGGTGACCGGAGATTCCGGCCACCGGTTGTCTTTTCCCCCGCCAGAATCCGCCTGCCACCGGGCGCTTTCTCCGCCAGAGCAGGGATCGCACCCTGTGCCTCAGTGCCAGGCTCAGCTGGTCCAACCGTTCCGGGCTGGGCAGGATCCGAACCGCCAGCCCGCCCACCAGATAACCGACCACACCTCCGAGGGTGTTCATCATCAGGTCATCTACATCAAAGACACGGTAGCTTCCCTGATAGAGGAAGTACAGGCCGGATAGCTGAGTCAGCTCCAGAAAGAGGGACAGGAGGAACGTATATCCCAGGGTTTCCCGCCATCCGCGCCGGAAATCGTACCGCAGGTAAACTCCAAAGGGCATGGTCATCAGCAGATTGAACAGGGTGGTGAGAAGGGCCGGGCCAACTGTCACAGGCAGCCACCCCGACGGCTGTCCCCCGTCCTGCCGGGCCTCCCGAAGCATATCTCCCACGAAGGAGAAGGGAACCAACTGTACCTCATGTCCCCTCAGGGCCATCGCCTCCTGCGCCGTGGGCAAGGGCAGAATCACCAGGCAGTATACGCACAGCAAGTACAACAGAAAGGAGTTGGCTACCATCAGCCGCAAAACCTGCACGGACCCATACCGGCGCCGGCTGTAACCCACATAAGCAGCGGTCAAGACAGCGGCAGCCGCCGGGAATAGACGCAGCGCCCACCGGATCGCCTCCAGATAGCCGCTCAATGCACACACCTTCTTTCCCTATTACTGTCTACAGGGTAGCAGGCAGTCCTCAAGAAAGCTTCATATAGAACTTAAGATTCTCTCAAGATTCCCAACCCTTGTTTCCCTCCGGTCTGCACCCCCATCCTGCAATTCATAATTCTCGAGCTTCGTATCTCCAGTTCCCTTTGCAGTTTTTTTCAGAAATTTGCAAGATTTCGGATTCCCCATTGCAAATATTCCACCCGTCGTGTATAATGATGTAGTCTGTTAAAGCGTTAACTTTCAATGGAGAAAGGAAGTCTGACAACGATGTCCATGAAGAATCCCTACCTGCTGTCCGTGCTGGACGGCCTGAAGGCCCGCAACGCCCACGAGCCCGAGTTTCTCCAGGCCGTGGAAGAGGTGCTGGAGTCCCTGGAGCCAGTGGTGGACGCCGACCCCCGGTACGAACAGCAGAACATCATCGGCCGCATGGTGGAGCCCGAGCGGGTGGTCATGTTCCGGGTGCCCTGGGTGGACGACCAGGGCAAGGTCCAGGTCAACCGGGGCTACCGGGTGCAGTTCAACTCCGCCATCGGCCCCTACAAGGGCGGCCTGCGCTTCCACCCCACCGTCAACCTGTCGGTCATCAAGTTCCTGGGCTTTGAGCAGGTGTTCAAGAACTCCCTGACCACCCTGCCCATGGGGGGCGGCAAGGGCGGCTCCGACTTTGACCCTAAGGGCAAGAGCGACGGGGAGGTCATGCGCTTCTGCCAGTCCTTCATGACGGAACTCTACCGCCACATCGGCCCGGACACCGACGTGCCCGCCGGTGACATCGGCGTGGGCGCCCGGGAGATTGGCTACCTCTTCGGCCAGTACAAGAAGATCCGCAACGAGTGGGCCGGTGTACTCACCGGCAAAGGGTTGAGCTATGGCGGCTCCCTGGTGCGCACTGAGGCCACCGGCTTCGGCCTGTGCTACTTTGCCGACGCCCAGCTCAAGGACAACGGCCAGTCCTTCCAGGGCAAGCGGGTGGTCATCTCCGGCTCGGGCAACGTGGCCATCTACGCCAACCAGAAGGCCACCCAGCTGGGGGGCAAAGTGGTGGCCATGTGCGACTCCAACGGCTACATCTTGGATGAGAACGGCATCGACTACAAGGTCATCCAGGAGATCAAGGAGGTCAAACGGGACCGGATCAAGACCTACCTGAACTACGTACCCGGCGCCAAATATGTGGAGGGCTGCGCGGGCATCTGGACCGTGCCCTGCGACATCGCCCTGCCCTGCGCCACCCAGAACGAGCTGGATGAGGAATCCGCCAAGGCCCTCATCGCCAACGGCTGCATCGGCGTGTTCGAGGGGGCCAATATGCCCTGCACCCCCGAGGCCATCACCGCCATCAAGGGCGCGGGCCTGATGTTCGCCCCCGCCAAGGCGTCCAACGCCGGCGGCGTGGCCACCTCCGGCCTGGAGATGAGCCAGAATTCCGGCCGCATCAGCTGGACCTTTGAGGAGGTGGACGGCAAGCTGAAGAACATCATGGAGGGCATCTACAAGGCCTGTGCCGACGCCGCCGAGCAGTACGGCATGAAGGGCGACATCCAGGCGGGCGCCAACATCGCCGGGTTCCTCAAGGTGGCCGACGCCATGCTGTGGCAGGGGATCTGCTGAGCAGAAGCGTCCGAGCCGTCGTGAGCAGCCCGGATGGACCGCAGCGAGGACGAGCGCAGGGCCGCAAAGCGGCCCGCAGACCAGTCCGAGTGGTCGGGAAGCCGGGCGTCGCAAACAGGCGAGGCGTGATCCCTTGATGCAGGATAGATCTTCTATATGAAAGCCAGCCCTGCCGGAAAGTTGTCCGGCGGGGCTGGCTTTTGGTCTTGCCGAGGATAATTTTTCTTTTCGTCGAAGATCGAGCTTCTTTCTGTTCTTTCTGAGTGATCAGAAGAATTGCCGGGGGTAGGTATGGAGAAGCAATGATCAAAGATCAGCCATGCCTCAAGCGCCTGCCCACTCCTTCCCTCCTCCTCTCAAAGTTTGCTTTTATGAGGTTCCCTTTTTCAGTTCGCCGATACGGGAACCGGCAGACTTACCCCCGAGGGCCTGGATGCCCTTCAACGGAGCGTCTGAGAACTCTACCCCCCTTTTCAAATTCCCTCTTTTGTGGTATCCTTTTGCTGACCGCTGAAGGGAGGGCTTTCATGCGCCGAAACACTGTGGCCCTGTTTCTCATCCTGGAGGGAGCACTCTACCTTGCGTTTCTCACCCTGGACCTGCTGGGCCTGGGCGCAAGCTCCATCTGGCTGAAATACACTGGCATTCTACTGTGCGTGGTCTTTACTTGCCTGTGTGCCATCCGGGGTGGGGATTGGCTGGTGCCCCCCGCCCTGGCCCTCACCGCCCTGGCCGACCTGTTCCTGCTGGTGCTGAACCGCCACTACGGCGTCGGCGTGACCTTTTTCCTGGCGGTACAAACCCTCTATCTCATCCGGCTGCGCCGGGCGGGGGCGGGCAGCGCCCTCTGGCTGCGCACCGCCCTGCCCCTGCTGCTGGCTCTGGCGGTATACCGGTTGGCCCTGCTCTCCCCGCTGAACCTGTTGGTGTGCCTCTACTTCTCCCAGCTGCTGGCCCACGCCTGCCTGGCCGGTGCGGGGCCGCCGGTGGCACGCCTTCGCCCTGGGCCTCACCCTGTTTGTGGGGTGCGATGTGTGCGTGGGCATCTTCAACCTCCCCGGCCTGCTCCCGGACGCCCTGTACCAGTTTTCCCGGATTGGCATGTGGCTGTTCTACCTGCCCTCCCAGGCGCTCATCGCCCTGTCCGCACTTCCCGAAGAAAAGGAGTCCTCCCCATGAAGACCGCAGCCCCCGTGAAAACCTCCAAGCTGCTCACCGTCCTGCTGGCCCTCACCACCGCCGTGGCGCTGCTCACCGGGTCCATCGCCGTGCCCATCCTGTACCGCCCCTTCTACTACCTCCAGATCGGCCCGCTGGAGCTGGAGGAGCGCACGGGGCTGAGCGAGGAGGAGATCCGCACCGCCTTTGACGAGGTGCTGGACTACTGCACCGGGCGGACGGAGGAGTTCTCCACCGGGGTGCTGGCCTGGTCGGAGAGCGGCCGGGACCACTTCACCGATGTTCGGGGGCTGTTCCTGCTGGACCTGCAGATGCTGGCGGAATCCGTCCTGCTGCTCATCATCCTGCTGCTGGTGGGACGACTTACCAAACGGAGATCGGCCAAGCTGCTTGGCCGCGGTCCCGCCTTCTGGGCGGGAGCCGGGCTGGGAGCGCTGTTCCTGGTGATCGGCGGCCTGGCCGCCCTGGACTTCAACCGGGCCTTCACCGTGTTTCACACCATCTTCTTCCCCGGCAAGGACAACTGGATCTTTGACCCGGCCACTGACCAGATCATCACCATCCTGCCCCAGGCCTTCTTCCGCAACTGTGCCATCCTGATCCTGGCCGTGCTGGTGGCGGGGTGCGCCGCCCTCATCCTGTGGGACCTGTTCCACAAGGGCAGGAAAAAAGTAGAGAGCCCCGCCTGACAAATCAACAATCCCCCTGGGAACTGTCCGCGGACAGCCCCCAGGGGGATCGCTTTTCCCATTCTATTTGATTGGTACCGGTTGGAACGCCTCGCCCAGCTCCACCGCCCGGCAGGCCCCGGCGGACAGCTCCACCATCCGGGCGGAAAAGGCGGCCACCCGCTCCTCCGGCAGCAGCAGGCGCACCGTCACCTGGTCGGTGTACCCGATGTCCCCCAGCACGCCGGCCTGGGCGGCGGCCTCGTTTTTCACCCGCTCAAACAGGCTGTAGGGGCAGGTCACCTCCACCTCCACCCACCGGCGGACCACCGAGATCCCCGCCTCATCCAGGGCCAGCTTGGCGGCCTGGGTGTAGGCCCGCACCAACCCCCCTGCCCCCAGCAGCACGCCGCCGAAGTACCGGGTGACCACGCAGCAGACGTTGGTCACCCCCTCCTTCTGGAGCACCCCCAGCATGGGCTGGCCGGCGGTGCCCTGGGGCTCCCCGTCGTCGGAGTAGCGCTCCACCCCCCCCCCCCGCAGCCGGTAGCACCAGCAGTTGTGCCGGGCGTCGTGGTGCTTCCTCTTCACCGATTCCAGAAAGGCCCGGGCTTCCTCCTCCGTCTCCACCGGCCGGAGCTGGCCGATGAAGCGGGAGCGCTTCTCCACCAACTCCGCCTCAGACGGGCCGGTGGGGATGTAGTATTCCGTCATGGGGCACCTCCTGTTCTCAGCGCTGCCGCTCCCAGTCCTCCCCGGGCAGGACATAGCAACAGGTGGGCCGTGAATTTCCGTCCACGTCCACGGCGTTCCGGGTCAGGCGGTAGGTAAAGCCCAGCTTCTCGATCACCCGCCGGGACTGGGAATTGAAGTCGGCATGGCTGCAGTGGACCACCGTGCAGCCCAAATCCTCAAAGGCCCGGCGAAGCATCGCCCGGCCCGCCTCCGGCGCCAGCCCTTGCCCCCAGTAGGGCCGGGCCACCCAGTAGCCCAGCTCCAGCTGCGCCGCTCCGGCGGGCAGGTCCAGGGGCGGACAGTAGTCCTCCGGCGGGAACAGGCCCACGCTGCCCACCGGCTCCCCGGTCTGCTTGTAAACCAAGGCGTAGGTCTCCGGCTGGCCCAGGGGGCCATGGATGATCTCCAGGCTGTTTTCCACGCTGGTGTGAACCGGCCACCCTGCCCGGGGCCCCACCTCCGGGTCGGAAGCCCAACGGTACAGAACCGGCGCGTCCCCGTCCTGCCAGGGGCGCAGCAGCAGCCGGGCGGTCTCTAAGTTCTCCATAGTCATTCCTCCCACGGCTCCTTATAAGACGTCCACCCCTCTACCAGGGGGCCCAGCCGGCCAATGGTCTTGTGAGTGCACACCGCCGTGACGTCGATGGTGGCCCCATACTCCACCTGCTCCACCTTGGCCTCCCGGTAGAGCATGTCCAGCACCCCGCCCTTGTCATAGGGCAGGTGGATGGTCACCCGGCGTTTTCCGGTGTCCAGCCGCCGCTCGATGGCGGCCAGCAGCTGGGCCAGCCCTGCCCCGGTCTTAGCGGAGATGGTCACCCGGTCCTCCCCGTGGGGCAGGATCTCCCCGGGCACCCGGTCGCACTTGTTGAACACCTCCAGCCGGGGCTTGTCCGCCACCCCCAGCTCGTGGATAAGCCGCTCCACCACCTGGGCCTGCTCCATCCAGCGGGGATCGGACACGTCGATAACGTGGAGCAGCAGATCGGCGTACTCCAGCTCCTCCAGGGTGGCCTTGAAGGCCTCCACCAGCTGATGGGGCAGCTTGGAGATGAAGCCCAC
>CAJLWS010000062.1 GCA_905210385.1 uncultured Eubacteriales bacterium
CCTCAGACAGACCGGTTTCCCGGTCTGTCTGGAGCTCTTTCAGTACTTCCTCTTCAGAAAGAGTATACCATGATTTCATCAAAGGTCTCCTATCTTAGTTGACTTTTCCGTATAAATTTTTCGGATGTCTCAAAACTACCACATGATGGCCCACAAGCCGAACCAGATCGCCGTCAGCACCACGAAGAAGACGATACAGTAACCCATGATGTCCTTCATCTTCAGTCCGGCGATACCCAGCAGCGGGATGGCCCAGAACGGCTGAATGATGTTGGAAATCGTCTCGCCGGAGGCAAATGCGATGACGAACTTGTTGGGCTCCACCCCCACATTCAGAGCGGCAGTGCCCAGGGCCTCGCCGCACACGGCGAAGATACCGCCGGAGGAGGGGATGAAGAAGTTGATGATAGCCATGCAGATGTAGCACAGGTAGGGGAAGGTCTCAGCAGTGGAGTTGGCGGAGAAGGCATCGGAGATAATGGTCACCATTCCGGAGCCGCTGAGCATACCCTGGATGCCGGCGTAGAAGGGGAACTGGATCAGCACGCCGAACGCGCTGCGCACGCCTTCCTCAGCGGCGGCCAGCAGGTTGGCGGGGGAACCGTGGGCCAGGATGGAGATGAACAGCAGCAGCATGTTCATGATGTTCAGGTTCAGGTCAAAGCCCTCAGTGGCAAACCAGTAAACCAGGTACACCAGACCAGCAAAACCGATGATGGTGGTGGTGATCCAGCTGTTGTCCACCCGCTCGGCGAAGGTCATCTCGCTCTTGGGCTTGCGGTTGGTCTTCAGCTCCTCCATGGCCTCTTCCTGAGCCAGGAAGCGGTCCAGGATATCCTTGGGCATCTCCTTGGCCTCCTTGGCGGAGGGGTGCATCAGGGCGGCCAGCACGGGCACCACGATGATCAGGCCGACCAGCTGCTGGATGAGCAGAGTGGGCTCGAACACGGTCTCGCTCAGGGGGATCAGGCCCAGCCAGTCCTCAAAGATGTAGTCCGGGGTGTTGACCAGCAGGAACTCGGAGCCGGAGATACCGAACAGACCGGAGCTGATGGCGCCGCTGTAGGCCACGGCCACATACAGCTTGAAATCGATCTTCCGCAGGTTCAGCGCCACGGTGCGGGCCAGAATGGCGCCGGCCACCAGGCCCAGGCCCCAGGAGATCCAGCCCAGGATGGTGCTGGCGATGCCGATAAAGATGACGCCCTGCACGCCGTTCTTCGGAATCCGGCACAGAGCGATCAGGCCCCGCTTGATGATGGGCGCCTCAGACACCATGTAGCCGATGGCGATGATCAGGGCCATCTGCATGGAGAACTCCAGCAGGCCCCAGAAGCCCTTGCCCCAGTAGACGATGGTGTCCAGCGGGGTGCTGCCCGCGATAAAGATACACAGCAGATAGGCAATGATGGACAGTACGAAAGCCAGCACGAGTGCGTCAGGCAGAACCTTATCCATGCCCACATTCAGCGCGCCGGAAATCTTTCTCAATGCTTTCCGCATAAAATTATGTCCTCCTCTTTTTTCTATGATGTAAGGGGACTCACCGCACGCATCAGGAAGCCACCTCTGAAAAACACCTCCTATTTTCAGATTTGCGCGCAGCGCCAATACCTCGGGACCCTTGCGGGCCCTCCCCTGTGAGGCCAGAATAAAAAGATGCCACGCGAGGAACATACCGGGGTCACACCCCCGTTGATCCGCGCTCTGCCGGTAAGCTCCCCTACCTGTTTCCATCCTCCTGCCGCAGCGTGGGAAGTCGCTTCCCCACGCCGCGAGCGAACGATCAGTCCTGACCTTCCCGGCCGGCATCATTTTACTCTTTTGGTGTGAAAAGGTTTGCTTCCATACAAAAAGACCCGCTCAGCAGGGGCTCTCGGATAAACAAGGGCTGCGCTGCCGAACAGGTCTCTGCTTTTCAGACGGATCCGACCTTCAGGGCAAACCCCCGAAGGCGTATTGACGAACCCGCCTCGCACCAAAAGAGGTACGATGCATACTCCCCTATCCATTTCTTCTGAGAGAGGGTGCTTTGTGCCGAAAGAGTTTCCTTAACAGTTGGAAATTATAACACGTCCCATTCCTTTTGTCAATCAGCTCACTCTTTCGTTAATTTTTTATCATTTTTTATGCATATTGTGCCCATCTTCGCCAATAGCGGCTGTGGGAGGTCCGTCTCACCACTTTGTGAAATTGGAAGTTTTCCTCCCCGGGCGGTGGAAAGATCATGGTTGCTTTTCCCTCCCAATCCCGGTATAATAGGGAGGCCGCGTCCCGCTCTCCGGGACGCCGGACTTTATGAGTTTACCGAGGAGTGACAGACATGGCGGAAGATCGGAACACGTCCATGGGCCAGAACTTTATCCACGACATGATCGACGAGGACATCGCCCAGGGCGGGCAGTACGAGGGCATGACTGTCCACACCCGCTTCCCCCCCGAACCCAACGGCTACCTCCACATTGGTCATTGTAAGGCCCTGACCATTGACTTCGGCACGGCAGAAAAGTACGGCGGCCTGTGCAACCTGCGCATGGACGACACCAACCCCACCAAGGAGGACACGGAGTACGTGGACGCCATCCAGGAGGACATCCACTGGCTGGGCTTTGACTGGGGTGACCGGTTCTACTACGCCTCCGATTACTTTGAAAAAATGTATGAGTATGCCGAGGAGCTCATCCGGAAGGGGCTGGCCTACGTCTGCCAGCTCTCCCCGGAGGAGTTCAAGGCCAACCGGGGGAGCATCGGCGTGCCTGCCACCTCTCCCTACCGGGATCGGCCGGTGGAGGAGTCCCTGGACCTGTTCCGCCGGATGCGGGCGGGGGAGTTTGCCGAAGGCTCCATGACCCTCCGGGCCAAGATCGACCTGGCCAGCGGCAACTTCAACATGCGCGACCCGGTGCTCTACCGCATCAACTTTGCCCACCACCACCGCCAGGGGGACAAGTGGTGCATCTATCCCATGTACGACTTCGCCCACCCCATCCAGGACGCCCTGGAGGGCATCACCCACTCCCTGTGCTCCCTGGAGTTTCAGGACCACCGTCCCCTGTACGACTGGGTGGTGAGCAACCTCTCCATCCCCTACCACAAGCCCCGGCAGATCGAGTTCTCCCGGCTGGGCATCGACCACACGGTGATGAGCAAGCGCAAGCTGCGCCAGCTGGTGGAGGAGGGCCGGGTGTCCGGTTGGGACGACCCCCGCATGCCCACCCTGTGCGGTATGCGCCGCCGGGGCTACACCCCCCGCTCCATCCGGGACTTCTGCGAGCGGGTGGGGGTGACCAAGTCGGAGAACACCATTGAATACGCCCTGCTGGAGCACTGCCTGCGGGAGGATCTGAACGAGTCGGCCCGGCGGGTAATGGCGGTGCTGCGTCCCGTCAAGCTCACCATCGTCAACTACCCCGAGGGGGCGAGCGAGACCTTTGAGGTGGAGAACAACCCCAACCGTCCGGAGGACGGCACCCGTCCCGTCACCTTCTCCAAGCACCTGTATGTGGAGGCGGAGGACTTCCTGCCCGAGCCGGTGCCCAAGTACAAGCGGCTGTACCCCAATGGCCCGGAGTGCCGGCTAAAGGGAGCCTATCTCATCCGCTGTGTGGGCTACGAGACCGATGAAAATGGCAATGTTACGGAGATCGCCGCTGAGTACGATCCGGACAGTCGGGGCGGCAACCCCGCTGACGGCCGGAAGGTGAAGGGTGCCACCATCCACTGGGTGGACGCCCACACCGCCCTGGACGCGGAGGTGCGGCTGTACGACAACCTGTTCTCCGACCCGGACCCGGATGGGGCGGGCAAGGACTTCCTGGACTGCCTGAATCCCAACTCCCTGGAGGTGCTCACCGGGGCCAAGGTGGAGGCCGGCCTGGCCGACGCCCAGAGCTCCGACCGCTACCAGTTCCTGCGCCAGGGCTATTTCTGCGCCGACAGCCGGGACAGTGCCCCCGGCCACCTGGTGTTCAACCGGGCGGTGAGCCTGAAGGACAGCTATAAGCCTCAGCAGTAATCCAGTCTTTCCAATCCCGCCCGGTCGGCGCCGGGCGGGATTTTTCTCCTTTTTTTGCGCAAACCCGATGTTTTTCTCCTATTTTGAGCGGAACATGAACGAACCGTAAACACTGGGCACCGGGCATGGACTTTTCCCCGGGGATATGATATACTGTGTGATAATTGCGGGCACGGCTGGCGAGGAGGATGGGCGGTGCGGACGGACATTTTGGGCGTTGCCTTTGACAATGTGACCATGGCGGAGGCGGTGGACCGGGCCATGGCCCTGCTGGAGCGGGAAGGCCCCCACCTGGTGGTCACCCCCAATGCGGAGATCGTGCAGCAGGCCCGCTCCGACCCGGAGTTTGCCGCCCTCATTGCCCAGGCCGACCTGGTGCTCCCCGACGGGGTGGGGGTGGGCTACGCCTCCAAGATCCTGGGCCGGCCGCTGAAGGGCCGGGTGCCCGGGGTGGACTTCGCCGGCGCCCTCATGGACCGCATGGCAAAGTTGAACAAGCGGCTGTTCCTGCTGGATCTGGACGGAACGCTCTATCTGGACCGCACCCTGTTCCCATCCACCCTGCCCTTTCTGCGGCAGATCCGGGCGCAGGGCGGCCGGTACCTTTTCCTCACCAACAACTCCTCCCGCTCGGTGGCCGACTATGTGGACAAGCTGGCCGGCATGGGCATTCCGGCCGATGAGGAGGATTTCCTCACCTCTACCGACGCCCTCATCGCCCACCTGAAGGCCCGCCCCCCCTATAAGCTGTGCTATGCCTTTGGCACCAGGAGCTTCCAGCGACAGCTGCGCCAGGCGGGCATTCCCGTCACCGACCAGCTGGAGGACGGGATCGACTGCCTTCTGGTGGGGTTTGACACTGAGCTGACTTTCCAAAAGCTCGAGGACGCCTGTATCCTGCTTGGCCGGGGGGTAGACTTTCTTGCCACCAACCCGGACTGGGTGTGCCCCACCTGGTACGGCTCGGTGCCCGACTGCGGCAGCGTGTGTGAAATGCTCACCCGGGCCACCGGGCGTAAACCCACGGTGGTGGGCAAGCCCCAGCCGGACATGGTCCGCCTGGCCATGGAGCGCACCGGCTTCCCCCCGGAGCAGACCCTCCTGGTGGGGGACCGGTTGTACACCGACATCGCCTGCGGCGCGGGCGCCGGGGTGGACACCGTCTTCGTCCTGTCCGGGGAGGGCACTGCGGATGACTTGTCCGGCAGCGAGGTCCAGCCCACCTGGATGTTCGGCGATGTGGGCGCGCTGGCCGCCGCCCTGGAGACGGGGGAAGCCCCCCGGATGGCGCCGTCCCAACCGGCCTCCGGGCAGGCGGTACCCCCGCGCAGGTCTTTCCGCGCCTTGAAATCCTTCCTTCTGGTGCTGCTCTCCCTGGCAGGAATCATCGGATGCTCCATCGCTGCGGTCTGGCTGCTGTCCAGCGTGTTCCATGTGGTCTTTGAGGACGTCTTGATGACCGGCATCCGGGTTGGCTTCATGGCCTGGCTGATCCTGTTCCTCATTTTCGGTATCTGGCTGATCTGGAAGAAGCAGAAGGATGACACCGATGACACCGATGACACCTGAATCACGGAAAGAGAGGGAACCGCAATGAAGCTCGACAACAAGCGCACCATCCTGGTGGGGCTGGCCTTCCTGTCCATCTGCGCCTTCTGGCAGATGTACGACGGGGTCATGACCCTGATCCTCACCGGCACCTTCCACCTCAATGAGACCCTGTCCGGCGCCATCATGGCCGCAGACAACATCCTGGCCCTATTCCTGCTGCCCCTGTTCGGCGGCCTGTCCGACCGGACGAATACAAAGCTGGGCAAGCGCACCCCCTATATCCTCGCGGGCACTGCCTTCGCGGTCATCCTCATGAACCTGCTGCCCATGCTGGACAACAGCTACGCCGCCGAGCCCTCCCCCTTCAAGCTGGTGTCCTTCGTCATCGTGCTGGCCCTGCTGCTGGTGGCCATGGGGGTGTACCGCTCCCCGGCGGTGGCCCTCATGCCTGACGTCACCCCCAAACCCCTGCGCTCTAAGGCCAACGCCATCATCAACCTCATGGGCGCGGTGGGCGGCATCCTGTACCTGGCCATCTCCGCGGTGATGTACCCCACCAGCAAGGTGGCTGGGCTGGACCACGTCAACTACCAGCCCCTGTTCCTGGTGGTCTCCCTCATCATGGTGGTGGCAGTGGTGGTCATGCTTCTCACCGTGCGGGAGCCCAAGCTCACCGCCGCCAACCAGGCCCTGGAAAAGCAGCACCCAGAGTGGGACCTGGCAGAGGACGACGGGTCCGGCCACGAGGTGCTCCCCGCCCCGGTCAAGCGGAGCCTGGGCTTCCTGCTGGCCTCCATCGCATTATGGTTCATCGCCTACAACGGGGTGACCACCTGGTTTACCCGCTATGTAGAGCAGGTGATGGGGGAGGCTCTGGGCGGCGCGTCCACCTGCCTGCTGGTGGCCACCGCCGGGGCCATCGTGTCCTACATCCCCATCGGGGTCATTGCCTCCAAAATTGGTCGGAAGCGAACCATCATGGCGGGCATCGTCCTGCTGGCCGTGTGCTTCCTGCTGGGCTTTTTGCTCACCACCGTGTACAGTTCCATCCAGCCCATCATGTTCGTGGTCTTCGCCTTGGTGGGGCTGGCCTGGGCGGCCATCAACGTCAACTCCCTGCCCATGGTGGTGGAGATGTGCAAGGGCTCCGACATCGGCAAGTTCACCGGCTACTACTACACCGCCTCCATGGCCGCCCAGGTGGTTACCCCCATCCTGGCGGGCACTCTGATGCGCTCCATCGACTACCGGGTGCTCTTCCCCTACGCGGCGGTGTTCGCCGCCCTTTCCTTCGTCACCATGTGCTTTGTCCGCCACGGGGACGTGAAGGTGGCCGGCAAGAAGGGCCTGGACGCCTTTGCCGATATGGACGACTGACGTCTCGTCGAAAAAGGCAAAGCCTTTTCCGGCGAATGAGTTGCGGCCTGCCGCAGCGCACCACAAAAATAAAATTTTTGCGATACGTTGCGAACTCTGCGAGGCCTTTATTTAGAAGGAGACGAACCCCCATGCCCCTGATCCTCTGTCTGCTCATCCTGATTGCGGCGCTGGCCCTGTGCGCCGCCCTGCTCCCCTTGGCCCTGCCCCTGCTCATCCTCATAGGGGTTGTCCAGGTGGTGCTGCTCTACCTTCTCCTGTGGACCGCCCTGGTCCGCTGCCGGAAGGGCCATCCAGCCTGGGCGGTGCTGGAACGGTTCCGGTATGCCCACCGGGGCCTCCACGACAAGGCCCGGGGTATCCCGGAGAACTCCCTGGCCGCCTTCCGGGCCGCCGTGTCCCACGGCTACGGCGCGGAGCTGGATGTCCACCTGACCCGTGACGGACGGCTGGCCGTCATCCACGACGACTCCCTGCTGCGCACCGCCGGGGCGGACGTGAAGGCCTCCCAGCTCACCGCCGACGAGCTGGCCCAATACCGCCTGGAGGGCACGGAGGAAAGGATTCCCTTCTTAGAGGAAGTCCTCCCCCTGTTCGAGGGCAAGGCCCCCCTCATCGTGGAACTGAAGGTGGAGGGCAACGCCGCTGCCCTGGCCCGCGCCACCTGCGACATGCTGGACCAGCACCGGGTGGACTACTGTATCGAGTCCTTCCATCCTGCGGCGGTGCGGTGGCTGAAGCAGAATCGGCCTGACGTGTGCCGGGGTCAGCTCAGCGAGCGGTTCGTCCAGACCCACACGGGGCTCGGCTTCTGGGCGGACTTCGCCATGACCCACCTGCTCACTGGCTTTCTCACCGTCCCCGACTTCATCGCCTACAACCTCCACCATCGGCGGCGGTGGGCCATCGCCCTGGCCCGGCGGGTATGGGGCGTGCGGG
>CAJLWS010000063.1 GCA_905210385.1 uncultured Eubacteriales bacterium
GTACCGTCCAGCCGTAGGGGTCGGGCTCGGTGCCCCACTGGATGCCGGTGAGGGTGTCGTACAGCCGCTGGGTGAGGTGGCCGATCTGACCGTTGTTGATGGTCACCTTTTTCTCCCCCATGGCCAGCTCGCCGATGGGAGAGACCACCGCCGCCGTGCCCGAGCCCCAGGCCTCCTCCAGTTTGCCGGAGTCGGCGGCGTCAAACAGCTCCTGGGCGGTGATCAGCCGCTCCTCTACGGGGACGCCCCAGTCCCGCAGCAGCTCCAGGCAGCTTTTCCGGGTGATGCCGGGCAGCACCGAGCCGGTGAGCTCGGGGGTGATGACCTTGCCGTCCACCTTGAACAGCACGTTCATGGCCCCAACTTCCTCAATGTACTTGCGGTGGACGCCGTCCAGCCAAAGCACCTGGGAGTAGCCCTGCTCCTCCGCCCGCTCCCCGGCGCGGATGGAAGCGGCGTAGTTGCCGCCGCACTTGGTGTAGCCGGTGCCCCCCCGCACCGCCCGCACGTCCTCGTCCTCTACGTAGATCTTCACCGGGTTGATCCCCTCGGGGTAGTAGGCGCCCACGGGACTGAGGATGATGGCGAACAGGTAGCTGTGGGAGGCATGCACGCCCAAAGAGGGGTCGGTGGCGATGATGAAGGGGCGGATATAGAGGGAGGTGCCCGGCTCGGTGGGGATCCAGTCCTGGTCGAGCCGCACCAGGGCCTTCACCGCCTGGACGAAGTCCTCCTCGGGAATCTGGGGGATGCACAGCCGGTCGCAGGAGGAGTTCAGCCGCCGGGCGTTCTCCAGGGGGCGGAACAACTGCACCTTCCCCTCTGGGGTGCGGTAGGCCTTGAGTCCCTCAAAGACCTCCTGAGCGTAGTGGAACACCATGCAGGAGGGGTCCAGGGACAGCGGGCCGTAGGGCACGATGCGGGGGTCGTGCCAGCCCTGGCTGGTGTGGTAGTCCATCAGAAACATGTGGTCGGTGAACAGCTTGCCGAACACCAGAGTGTCGGGATCGGGATGGGGCTTGCCCTGAGCGGCGCGGGTGACTTTGATCTCCAGCATGGGACTCGTCTCCTTTTGCGTTAAAGCGTTGAATGTCTGTATTATAACAGTGGAGTGGCGGGCGCGCAATGGTGAAATGCCCAAATTATATCCCGGAATTGTCCCGGGGAATTATCCTTGTTTTTATGGATGGCATTTGATATAATAAAGAATCTGAAAATCCTAGGAAGAAACCCGGCGCGGGACCGGCCCAGAGCGGGGCGGCCGGCCTGACAAAGAGAGGTGGACGGTGTGAATCAAAAACTGTCACAGCTTCTGGCCCCCCGGTTTGGGCTATATTTTCTGGTGATGGCAGCCTTTGCCATCATCACACTACTGCTGGGCAGGGTGGATGTGGCGGTGGGTGAGTTGATCATCGTGGCCATCCTGTTCGGGGTGTATTGGGGTACTCTGCTCCGCCGCCGCCGGGAGGCGGCAAGCTATCTGGAACAGCTGGTGGGAAGTATGGACGGGGCAACCCGGGACAGTACCCTTAACTGCCCGCTGCCGGTGGCCATGTTTCGGCCGGACACCGACGAGGTGCTCTGGACCAACGACCGCTTCCTGCGCCTGACAGGGGAGCAGGAGGGAATGTTCGACACGAAGATGGCTGACCTGGTGCCCTCCTTTGACAGCCGTTGGCTGTTGGAGGGCAAGAATGAGTGCCCCCAGGAGGTGGCCGTAGGCAATCGGCGTTACCAGGTATTCGGCAGTGTGGCCCGTACTGCGGGCCAGGAGGAGGGCGCGCTGGCCACCACCTACTGGGTGGATGTGACGGAGCTGGCCAACACCCGGGACGTCTACAAAGCCACACGCCCGGCGGTGGCCCTGCTGCTGCTGGACAACTATGAGGACACCATCAAGGGCCAGGAGGACAGCGTACGCTCCGCCCTGCTCAACGCCGTCAGCCAGAAGTTCACCCAGTGGACCCAGGACACGGACGGCATCTTTTGCCGGCTGGACCGGGACCGCTACCTGTACCTGTTCGAGGAGCAGTACCTGGACGGCTACAAGGCGGAGAAGTTCTCCCTGCTGGACAGTGTCCGGACCATCCAGAGCCCCAACGGTATCCCCATCACCCTGTCCATCGGCGTGGGGGTGGATGGGGACAGCCTGGGGGAGATGTTCCGCTTCGCATCCCTATCCGCGGAGATGGCCCTGTCCCGGGGGGGCGACCAAGCGGTGGTGAAGAACCGCTTCAACTTCGAGTTCTACGGAGGCCGGGCCAAGGAGACGGAGAAGCGCACCAAGGTGAAGAGCCGGGTGATGGCCTCCGCCCTAGGCGAGCTGGTGGCCGACGCATCCTGCGTGCTGGTCATGGGCCACAAATCTGCCGATATGGATGCGGTGGGGGCGGCCGTGGGGGTGTGCGCCATTGCCCGCAAGCGGGGAGTTCCCCGCTACATCGTTCGGGAGGAGGGAACCACCCCCGCCGATGACCTGTATGAGCGGGTGGCGCAAATGGAGGAGTACCAGGGACTGTTTCTGGACAGCCAGGAGGCCCTGCTCCGGGCGGACTCCCGTTCCCTGCTGGTGGTGGTAGACACCAGCAGGCCGGAACAGGTGGCCAGCCGGGAAGGGCTCCAGTCCTGCAATAAGGTGGCGGTCATCGACCACCACCGCCGGGCGGCCACTTATATTGAAGGGGCGGCGCTCTATTTCCATGAGCCTTACGCCTCCTCAGCCAGCGAGCTGGTCACCGAGCTGCTCAGCTATCTGCTGGAGCCGGCCGACCTACTGCGGGGGGAGGCGGAGGCCTTGATGGCGGGGTTGATGTTGGACACCAAGAACTTCACCATGCGTACGGGAGGACGGACCTTTGAGGCGGCGGCCTTCCTGCGCAGGGCGGGAGCAGATACCGGCGAGGTGAAAAAGCTGTTCCAGACGGGCCTTGCGGAGACGGTGGAGAAGTACGCCATCATCCAGAACGCCCAGCCCTACGGCCAGGACATCGCCATTGCGGCCACTGACCAGGCTGTGGGACGGGTGACGGCCGCCCAGGCGGCGGATGAGCTGCTGAACATCGAGGGCATCCAGGCCTCCTTTGTGCTCTACCAGGACGGGGACCAGGTGGTGGTGTCTGCCAGGAGCATGAACGACACCAATGTTCAGGTCGTCCTGGAAGCTCTGGGGGGCGGGGGAAACGCCAACGCCGCCGGGGCTCAGATCCCAGGGAAACGGGTGGAGGAAGTGGAGGAAATGCTGCGGGGTGTGTTGGACCAGTATTTTGAGGGAGAAAACGAGGAGGAAACCCGGCAGGCAGAGGAGTGAACGCGCTCGGAGCCAGACAGCCCGGTAGGGCAGCCGCTGGGTGTGCCGTGTGATTGATAGGAGGAATACGCCATGAAAGTAATTCTACAACAGGATGTGAAGGGACAGGGGAAGAAGGGCCAGATGGTGGAGGTGTCCGACGGCTACGGCCGCAACTTCCTCCTACCCCGGAAGCTGGCGGTGGAGGCCACGGCGGAAAACGTCAACACCATGAAGATGCAGGAGAAGGCCAAAAAGGCGAAGGAAGCCGAGGAAAAGGCTCAGGCCCAGGCCATGGCCCAGCGGCTGGAGAGCTGCCAGGTGAAGATTTCCGCCAAGGCCGGCCAGGGCAGCCGCCTGTTCGGCTCCGTGACCAGCAAGGAGATCGCCCAGGCCCTGAAGGAACAACATCAGATGGATGTGAACAAGAGCAAGATCGTCCTGCCCGATCCCATCAAGTCCTTTGGCTCCTTCGAGGTGAAGTGCAAGCTGGGCTACGAGGTCACCGGAACCATTCACGTGCTGGTGGTGGAGGAGAAGTGATCAGGCGTCTGCGTTCCTGGAGGTGAGGGAATGAACGAACTGGACAATCTGGCGCTGCCCCACTCCGTGGAGGCGGAGCAGGCGGTGCTGGGCTCCATGCTCATCGACGATCGGTGCGTGCCCGATGTGATTGCCCGCCTGTCCCCGGACGACTTCTACATGCGCCAGAACCGGGAGCTCTACCAGGTGCTCTACGGGATGTTCAACCGTTTCGAGACCATTGATCCGGTGACGGTGCTGGACCGGATGAAGCAGGCAGGAGTGTACGATGAGAACAACTCGGTGGGCTACCTGCGGCAGCTCATGGAGATCACCCCCACCGCCGCCAACGTACTGGAGTACGCGGACATCGTGGCGGACAAGGCTCTGCTGCGTCGGGTGGGAGAGGTAGCCGGGGAGTTGACGGAGCTGGTGCGCCAGGAAGGAGGCACCGCCCAGCAGATCCTAGAGGCAGCGGAGCAGCGCATCTATGCCATCCGCCAGGGCAAGTCCTCCCGGGATCTGACCCACATTGCCACAGTGATGGGCCAGGTGTGGGACACCATCAAGGATCGGCAGGCATCCGGGGAGGAGTTTCCCGGCATATCCACCGGCCTGGTGGACCTGGACCGGCGGATCTCGGGCCTGAACAACTCCGACCTGATCATCCTGGCCGCCCGGCCCGGTATGGGCAAGACCTCCCTGGCGCTGAACATCGCCTTAGAGGCAGGCAAGCACTCGGGGAAGGCGGTGGCGGTTTTCTCCCTGGAGATGAGCCGGGAGCAACTGGGTATGCGCCTGATCTCCACTGAGAGCCTGATTGACAACAAGAAGCTGCTCACCGGGCGGCTGTCCGGAGAGGAGGAGTGGACCCGGGCGGCCTTAGCGGTGGCCACCCTGAGCCAGGCCAACATCTATATCGACGACGACGCCACCCTGTCGGTGGCGGACATGAATGCCAAGTGCCGCCGGGTGAAGAACCTGGGGCTGGTGGTGGTGGACTACCTGCAGCTGATGACCTCCGCCGGAGGTCCCCAGCGGGCCAGTGATAACCGGCAGCAGATCGTCTCCGACATGTCCCGCTCCCTGAAGCTCATGGCCAAGGAACTGAACGTGCCGGTGCTCTGCCTGTCCCAGCTGTCCCGGGCCAACGAGAGCCGGGCCGCTGGACAGCGCCGGCCCATGCTCTCCGACCTGCGGGAGTCCGGCGCCATCGAGCAGGACGCGGACATCGTCATGTTCATCCACCGGGAGAGCTACTACGATGACGATACGGAGAACCCCAACGTAGCCGAGTGCATTGTGGCCAAGAACCGCCATGGGGAGACGGGCACCGTCTTGCTGGAGTGGCGGCCGGAGTTCCCTACCTTCCGCAACCTGGCCTACCGGGACGATGAGGACGAGTACTGATGCCCGGCCGCTTCCGCTATGATTTGATCCCCCCTGGCAGTCGGGTGCTGTGTGCCCTGTCCGGCGGCATGGATTCCATGTACCTGCTCTGCCGCCTGCTGGAGGGGGCGCAGAGGGGTGGCTATGAAGTGCGGGCCGCCCACTACAACCACAACCTGCGCCCCGCCGCCGGCCGGGATGAGGCCTTTGTCCGGGACTGGTGTCGGCAGCGGGAGGTGCCTCTGGCCGTCGGCTGCGGCGATGGGGCGAAGGCCGCCCGACGGGAGGGCCTAGGACTGGAGGAATGCGCCCGGCGCCTGCGCTATGAATTCCTGGAGGGGGCGGCAGACGAGCTGGGCTGCGATCTCATCACCACCGCCCACCACGCCGGGGACAACGCCGAGACCGTTCTGATGAACCTGATCCGGGGCTGTGGCTTGAGGGGGCTGACGGGAATCCCGGAGCGACGGGGGCGGATCATCCGCCCCATGCTCACCCTCACCCGGGACGAGGTGGAGAGGTATCTGAGGGAACATGGCGTCCCCCACGTGGAGGACGAGAGCAACGCCGATCCGGCCTACACCCGAAACCGTCTCCGGCGGGAGGTGCTCCCCCTGCTGGAGCAACTCAATCCCAGGGCTGTGGAGCACATCACCCAGACGGCCGCCCGACTGGCCCAGGACGAGAGGGAGCTGGCAACGCAAAGCGCCCGGCTGACCGTCCAGGCTCGGAAAACTTCCAGGGGACTGGCCATTCCAGCTGGGGTTTTGGCCCAGGCGCCTAGGCCCATCGCCCTGCGGGCGGCGGGAGAACTGCTGCGCCGGACGGGGCTGGGGGACCGGGCGGATTTTCGGGAGGGGACGCTGACCCTGGCTGTGGGGACAGACCCCTCCGGGGAGCTGAACGTGACCGGAGGCCGGGTGTACCGGGCCTATGGAGAGCTGGTGTTTTCCCCGAAAATGGCCGATCCCGTTTTGGAGGAGCGGCCCCTGGGGGAGGGGGACAACCCCTGGGGGGAATGGGCCGTTTCCGTCCGAGAGACGGTGTGCCCCCCCAAGGCGTACCTCCATCCGGGCGAATTCTACCTGAAACCGGGGGCCTATGTGATCCGGCCCCGGAGGCCAGGGGATGGGCTCCGGTTGGGGCCGCGCCCCTGGAAAACCATAAAAAAGCTGATGATGGAGCAGCACGTTCCCCAGCGGGAGCGCTCCGCTGTGCCGGTGCTGGACCTGGACGGGCGAGCGGCGGCGGCGGGGGGACTGGGCCCTGACGAGGCGGCCCTGGCCCGGCCGGGGGAGCGGTGTCTGCGCATCACGATGAGAAAGGGAGAATGAAGTGTGCACCAGGACGTAGAGAGAATCCTGTTCACCCAGGAGGAGCTGGCCCGACGGGTGGGTGAGCTGGGGGAGCAGATCACGGCGGACTATGCCGGGAAAGAGGTGGCAGTGGCCTCAGTGCTCCGGGGCTCGTATATCTTCATGGCCGACCTGACCCGAGCCATCCAGCTGCCCATCACCGTGGATTTCATGGCGGTGTCCTCCTATGGCTCGGGCACTGTGAGCTCCGGCCAGGTAGAGATCAAGAAGGACCTGTCCGACTCCATTGAGGGCAAGGACCTGATCATTGTGGAGGACATTCTGGACTCGGGAAACACCCTGTACTACCTCATGGATGTACTCCGGGCCAGAAAGCCCGCCTCCATCCGCATCTGCACCCTGCTGGACAAGCCGGAGCGCCGGTCCAAGCCCATCGCCGCAGACTACGTGGGCTTCTCTATTCCGGACGCCTTTGTGGTGGGCTATGGGCTGGACTATGATGAGAAATACCGGAATCTTCCGTACATTGGGATTTTGAAGCCCAGCGTATATGGTGGATAAAGATACTGCCTTTTGCTTTCGGCTGCGGCGTGTACTTGGGCGGGAACGCCGCCTGCACGGCGCGTCGGGGGACAAAGGGAAACTTGAAATTTGAAGCCGCGGCCGGCCCGCGGCGGGAAGTAAGAGGAAACGACTGTGAAGCAAGCAAGCAGATTTCGGGGCATACTGCTCTATGGGATCGTCATCCTGCTGCTCCTGTGGAGCTTCAGCGCCTTCAGCGGGGCCCGGCGGGAGGGGTATGTCACCTATTCCCAGATGGTGGAGTACTTTGAGGACGAGCAGGTGACCCAGTTCACCGTGGGGGAGGACGATGTGGTCACCCTGACCCTGGCGGATGGCAGTGTGCGCTACCATGCTCTGGCCAGTCTGGAGCTGTTCCACGCCGACCTGGGGGATCTGATCCAGACGCAGCGGGAGGCGGGCACCCTCACCTACTATGAGTACCAGCAGAAGACCGAACTGCCCCAGTGGGCGCTGGTGGTGCTGCCGGCGGTGGTGTCAGTGGTGCTGGTGATGATCATCTGGTGGATGATGGCCATGCGCCAGCAGAACGCCCAGGGGGGCGGCCAGGGCGGTATGAGCCGCTTCGGCCAAGCCCGGGTGGTCAGCGGGCAGGAGCGTAGTACCGTCACCTTCGCCGACGTGGCTGGGGCAGACGAGGAGAAGGCGGAGCTGCAGGAGCTGGTGGACTTTCTCCGCAATCCCCAGAAATTTACCGACCTGGGCGCCCGCATCCCCAAGGGGGTGCTGTTGGTGGGCCCGCCGGGCACCGGCAAGACCCTGCTGGCCAAGGCGGTGGC
>CAJLWS010000064.1 GCA_905210385.1 uncultured Eubacteriales bacterium
CTGTCGGAATCCTTCTGCTTCTCCAACAAAATTCAGCTCATGGAGCACTACCACAACTCCTCCTGGCTGGAGCACGGCGGCTCCCCGGAGAAGGCGGTGAAGTCCGCCTTCGTGTCCGCCATAGACGGGTGGCTGAAGCAGAACGGCAAATACCAGAAAAACGAGAGCAAAATCACCTTCAACGACATTCAGGATGCGCTGGTGCTGGTGTCCAACAACTTCTCCACCCAGACCAGCTATGAGAACCAGACCAAGAAATCCATCACCAACAAGTTCGTCCAGGAGGCCATGACCGACTTTCTGCGCGCCCAACTGGAGGTCTATTTCATCGAGAACCCCCTGGATGCGGAGAAGATCGCCGGCCAGGTGCTGGTGAACAAGCGCTCCCGGGAGACGGCGGAGAAGACCCGCCTGGGCATCAAGAAGAAGCTGTCCGGCTCCCTGGACATTTCTAACCGGGTGCAGAAGTTCGTGGACTGCCGCACCAGGGACGTGTCCCGGCGGGAGCTGTATATCGTGGAGGGCGACTCCGCCATGGGCAGCGTCAAGCTGTCCCGGGACCCCGAGTTCCAGGGCATCATGCCCGTGCGGGGCAAGATCCTCAACTGTCTGAAGGCGGACTACGCCAAGATCTTCAAAAGCGAGATCATCACCGACCTTTTGAAAGTCATGGGCTGCGGTGTGGAGGTCAAAAGCAAAAATAATAAGGATCTTTCTGAGTTTGACCTGAACAACCTGCGGTGGAATAAAATCATCATTTGCACTGATGGTGACGTAGATGGTTTCCAAATCCGAACCCTGATCCTCACCATGCTCTACCGGCTCACCCCAACCCTTATCCAGGAGGGCTACGTTTACATCGCCGAGTCCCCCCTGTATGAGATCACCTGCAAAGAGAAGACCTGGTTTGCCTACTCCGACCAGGAGAAGAACGCCATCTGCAGGCAACTGGAGGAGGAAAAGAAGAGGTACGACCTCCAGCGTTCCAAAGGTTTGGGCGAGAACGAGCCGGACATGATGTGGCTGACCACCATGAGCCCGGACACCCGCCGGCTGATCAAGGTCATGCCTGAGGATGTGGAGAAGACCGCGGCGATCTTCGACCTGCTGCTGGGGGATAACCTGGCTGGGCGAAAGGAACACATCGCCGACAACGGGTATAAGTATCTGGACCTGGCGGACATCTCGTAGGAGGCGTGTGTTATGAGACAGAAGATCCTCGGGCCCGTCCTCTCCTTGGCGCTGGCGGCAGTCTGTGTGGTACTGCTGGTTTTATGGCAGTGGGAGAAGGGCGGCAGCGCGGAGATGGACGACCTGCGCCTCTACGGCATGACAGCGGCCCACACCCGCTTTTCCGATTACCTGCGCTCTGGTGATGAGGGAGATTACTGGTACGGTGCCGCGGAGTTCCAGACCATGGTCAACTGCGCCAGGGCCGAAAATCTGAGCGGTATGACCGACGCCAACGCGGCGGCCGGCATCCTGATGTACAACCCAGAGCTGGCCCAAAGCCGCCTGGGGGACGTGTGCGCCATCCTGGAGACGTGCATTGCCCAGCCGGACAATGCCGCCCAATGGGAGGTGTCCATGAATGAGCTGCGCCACCTGCTGGAGGAAGGGAACTAGCCGTGGACAGAGCATTTCCCCGGCGCAAGGAAATCCGGCTGAAACAACATGATTACAACCAGCCGGGCTATTACTCCGTGACGATCTGCACCGCAGTCCGAAACAGAGGCATCCTGTGCCATATTCACTCTGTAGGGGGCGCCGCCCTCGGCGCCCCGGACGTTACTCTGACCGCCGAGGTCGGCGACCCCTACGGCATTACCGCAGATTGTCAACACACTGAAAGGCCTGGCTACGAAGCAGATTGGCCGTCCCATCTGGCAGCGGGGCTATTACGACCATGTCATCCGGAATGACACAGACCTGGCCGAGACCCGTCAATATATCGCAAACAATCCCCGCAACTGGATTTTGAATAAGGACTGATTTGATTTGGCAAAGAAGAAGACGCCCCAGGATGGGGGCGCGAAAAAGGTCAGCAACCCCAACGTCATGGGCCTACGGGCCCAGGTGCTGGAGCAGCCCATCACCGAGACGCTGGAAGTCAACTATATGCCCTACGCCATGTCGGTTATCGTCTCCCGGGCCATCCCGGAGATCGACGGTTTCAAGCCCAGCCACCGCAAGCTGCTGTACACCATGTACCAGATGCACCTGCTGGGGGGCGCCCGTACCAAGAGCGCCAACGTGGTGGGGGCCACCATGAAGCTCAACCCCCACGGGGACGCGGCCATCTACGACACCATGGTTCGCCTGTCCCGGGGCTACGGCGCCCTGCTCCACCCCCTGGTGGACTCCAAGGGCAACTTCGGCAAGGTGTACTCCCGGGACATGGCCTGGGCCGCCTCCCGGTACACCGAGGTGCGGCTGGACCCCATCTGCCAGGAGCTGTTCCGGGACATCGACCAGGACGCGGTGGACTTTGTGCCCAACTACGACGGCAAGCTTCAGGAGCCCACCCTGCTGCCCACCACCTTCCCCAACGTGTTGGTGGCGGCCAACCAGGGCATCGCCGTGGGCATGGCCTCCAACCTGTGCGGGTTCAACCTGGCGGAGGTGTGTGACGCGGCCATCGCCCGGATGAAGGACCCCAGTGCCGACCTGCTCTCCATTTTGAAGGCCCCGGACTTCTCCACCGGCGGCCAGCTGCTCTACGACGGGGCCGCCCTGGCGGAGATCTACCGCACCGGCCGGGGCAGCGTGAAGCTGCGGGCCAAATGGCGGTATGTGAAGGCGGAAAACCTCATTGAGATCTATGAGATCCCCTACTCCACCACCGTGGAGGCTATCCTGGACAAGGTGGCCGAGCTGGTCAAGTCCGGCAAGGTCCGGGAGATCTCCGACATGAGGGACGAGACCGGTCTGGATGGGCTGAAATTGGCCATTGACCTAAAGCGGGGCACCGACCCGGACAAGCTCATGGCCAAGCTGTTCCAGCTCACCCCCCTCCAGGATACCTTCTCCTGCAACTTCAACATCCTCATCGCCGGCATGCCCCGGGTGATGGGGGTGGGCGAGATCCTGGACGAGTGGATCGCCTGGCGGATGGACGGGGTGCGCCGGCGCACCTACTATGTGTGCAAGAAGAAGGAGGAGAAACTTCACCTGCTCAAGGGCTTGAAGCGCATCCTCCTGGACATCGACAAGGCCATCCGCATCATCCGGGAGACGGAGGAGGAGGCCGAGGTGGTGCCCAACCTGATCATCGGCTTCGGCATTGATCAAGTCCAGGCAGAGTATGTGGCTGACATCCGGCTGCGCAACATCAACAAGGAATATATCCTCAAACGCATTGAAGAGGTGGGCACTCTGGAGGAGGAGATCGCCGACCTGAAGGATCTCATCAACTCCCCCAAGCGCATCCAGAAGGTGATGACAGGGGAGCTGGAGAACGTGAAGAAGAAGTACGCCGCGCCCCGGCGCACCGAGATCGTCTATGAGTACCAGCTGCACCAGGAGGTAGAGGAGGAGGCTCGGCAGGTGCCGGAGTACCCAGTCCACGTCTTTATCTCCAAGGAGGGCTACTTTAAGAAGATCACCCCGCAGTCCCTGCGTATGAGCGGGGAGCAGAAGTATAAGGAGGGGGATGGCCCCTTTCTCCAGTGGGAGGGGAACAACCGGGACGAGCTGCTGGTGTTCACCGACCGCCAGCAGTGCTACAAGACCCGGCTGTCCGACTTCGACGACTCCAAGGCCAGCGTGCTGGGGGACTACCTGCCCACCAAGCTGGGTATGGAGCCGGAGGAAAAGTTCCTGTGGGCCTGCGACCCGGGGGATTACTCTGCCCACCTGCTGTTCTTCTACGCCAACGGCAAGGCCGCCCGGGTGGAGCTGTCCGCCTATCAGACCCAGACCCGGCGCAGAAAGCTCACCGGCGCCCTGTCCGACAAGGCGCCTCTGGTGTCCGCCATGGTGCTCCAGGAGGATATGGAGGTGGCGGTATGCTCCACGGAAGGGCGGTGCGTGGTATTCCACACCGCTTCCCTCACACCCAAGACCACCCGGTCCACCCAGGGGGTCAACGTGATAACCCTGAAGCCCAAGTACCAGCTGGAATGGGCCAGGCCGCTGGCTGAGACCACCATCGTCAACACCGCCCGGTATCGGGCCCGCTCCCTGCCCATCGCCGGGGCGCTGCTCCGGGAGGAGGACCGGGGGGAGACCCAGATGTCCCTGCTGTGAGACTCTGCGGCCTGTAGAGAAAGGAGAACCTTATGAATCGCGCCCAATTTCAAAAACAGCTGGTGTCCTTCCTGGTAATTACCTTGGCCTCCGCTGTATATGCCTTGGGATTTGTCTGGTGCTATGAACCAAACGATATCGCCTTCGGCGGCATCACCGGCATCGCTCAGATTATCAACCACCTTTTACCCGTCGCGCCGGTGGGTGTGACCGTGATCATCCTGAATATTCCCCTGTTTCTGTTGGGCTGGAAGCTTTTAGGGGGAAAGATGCTGCTGGGCTCCCTCTATGCCATGTTCATCTCATCGGTTTTCATCGACCTCTTTACTCCTCTGTGGGATTGGCAGCCGATGGAGCCCTTTTTGGCCACGATCTTCGGCGGCCTGACCATGGGACTTTCCCTGGGACTCATCTTTCAGCAGGGATCCACCACTGGGGGGACCGACCTGGCGGCACGGCTGCTCAAGTTGAAACTGGCCTGGCTTCCCATGGGCAAGCTGCTCATGGCGGTGGATCTCGTTGTTATCGTGCTGGTGGCCCTGGCCTTCCGGGCGCTGGATACCATGCTGTACGGTCTGGTGGCCCTGTACATCTCCTCCATTGCCATGGACGGTGTGCTCTACGGCCTGGACAACGCCAAGGTGGCATACATTATTAGTGACCACAATGAGGAAATCAGCCGATCCATTGTGGAGGACTTGGACCGGGGGGTTACCGTTCTGCACGGCCAGGGCGCCTATACCGGGACAGATAAAAAGGTGCTCCTGTGCGCCTTCAAGCAGCGGGAGATCGCCTCCATTAAGAACCTAGTCAAGGAGATTGACCCGGCTGCATTCCTCATCGTTTGCCCTGCCCACGAGGTATTGGGGGAGGGCTTCCGGGACTATAAGAAGGACGATCTGTAAGCGTCGGAAAGGAGCGCAGAGTTATGGCGAATTTGGAACAACTCCGGGATACCCTGATTGCTCGCGGCTTCGGCTGTTCGGTCTTTGACACAGTCCCCCAGGCGGTAGCCTATCTGAAAGATTCGCTGAAGGGCCGCACCATCGGATTCGGAGGCAGTGTGACAGTCCGGGAAATGGGGCTCTATGAAGCCCTTGCCCAGGAAAATACTTGCTATTGGCATTGGGAACAGGGCACCAGGGACCAGGCAGCGGGAGCCCAGGTATATATCTCCTCACTCAACGGCGTGGCGGAGACGGGAGAGCTGGTTAATATCGACGGATCTGGCAACCGGGTGGCCTCCGGACTGTACGGACATGAGAAGGTCGTCTTTGTTGTGGGCGTCAATAAGATTGCACCGGACCTAGAGGGGGCAATCTGGCGGGCCAGGAATGTCGCTGGGCCGAAGAATGCCCAGAGGTTGGGGAAAAAGACGCCCTGTGCCGCAGGGGGTGACCGGTGCTACGACTGCAATAGCCCGGAGCGGATCTGCTCGGCCATGGTACTCTACTGGAGGTGTCCGACAGCGATTCCCGAGATGGAACTGGTCATCATCAACCAGGAGCTGGGATATTAAAAAGTTCACCGGGGGTGAGCGTATTGAGGAAACAGATCGGGCTGCTGTTGCTCGCGGCGGCGCTCATGGCCGGAGCTGGCTGTTCTGCCATGTTGGAGCGTAACTATGTATCTGCTACGACTCATGTGGACTATTACGCTGTGGAGGAGGACCCGTCGGTACTGCGGGCGGAGACTTATCAGGGACTGGTCAACTCCATTCTGTACTTTGTGGAAAGCCACTCGGCTACAGGGACGATCCGTCTATATAACTATACCGGAGATGTGGAGGCTGATTTGGCCAATGCCTGTACTGAAATTTTGAATGAGGATCCCTTGGGGGCCTATGCCGTCCGGGATATCCGTTACGACACTACCCGCATCGTCACCTATTACGAGGTCAACCTCAGCGTTATTTACTCCCGCTCTGCTGCCGAGGTGGAAGAAATCCAATTCGTTACAGGCCTGACCAGCTTGCGCAGAGCGTTTTCTGACACCATCTCCGCCATTCAAGACCGCGTCGCCATCCGGACCTCATATTTTTCCTGGACGGAGCAGTATCTGACTGAGCTGTTCTGGATTGCCTGCTGCAGCCAGCCGCTCTATGCGGTTGAGGGTCTAGAGATAGATTTTGCCTTCTATCCGGACAGTGGTTCCCAACGGATTATAGAGGTGTCTATCACTTGGCCCAGGACCGCCGCGGAAGTGGCGGAAAGAGCAGATCGGCTTCAAGAAGTGGCAACGCTGCTGCTGGCCGACCATCCTCCTGCAGGAGAGAGCTATACGCCTGAAGAACTGGCTGCCGTGTTGGGTACGCGATCAAACCATGACCCGGATGGAAGCTCTGATCCAGAGAGTGTGTTGGCGGGGACTCCGGGGGATGATCTGGGTGTTCTGTTGAGCATGGAGCTGCTCTGTCAGCAGGCGCAGCTTGACACTGCCATGGTGCTGGGGACCGCGGGGCAGGAGAGCGGCTGTTGGCTGATCGTGGAGAGCCAGGACGGCTATCGGCACCTGCTGCTCCAAGATCTGGCAGCCTTTCTGGAAGGCGGCCAGGAGCTACCCCTATATACGGATGAGGAGCTTACACAATTGGGATACACCTGGCAGGCAAACCTATATCCGGTCTGCGCCTGAGGGTGACTCTTCTCTGCTGCGTGCCGCATCCGGAACAGATGGGATGAAAACAGGCTTTCCCATGACGGAGTGAATTTCCTCTTGACAAATGGGAATTTTTCTGGTAAAATCCTACCTGTTGTTGCGAGTGTAGCTCATCTGGTAGAGCGCCACCTTGCCAAGGTGGAGGTAGCGAGTTCGAGCCTCGTCACTCGCTCCAAAAAGAAAGACACGCTGAAAAGCGTGTCTTTCTTTTTGGGTTCCGCCGCCTAAAAGGGCGGCTCCACCCTTCGGTATCCGAATGCTTGGGGGCGGCAAAGCCGCCCCTGCGCCAAGGTTTTGGCCTGCGGCCAAAACGCTTGTACGCCGCAAAAGCGGCGCGGCCCAGAAGGGCCGTTTGCCGGCTCTTCTGCAGCGGTCCCGTCAATCCAAAATGTCGATTTTAACCGCCCCTTCCAAAAATTGACCGCTGTGAGCCGCTTTTTAATGGTTTGCAGCGGTTTTTAATTATCATTTTTTTGGGCAGCTTTGTCGCTCTGGCGGAATGATTTTATATATTTTCCGCTGTATACCTGCAAATTGGCTTCAAACTTTTCCCGGTTTTTCCAATGAGGAGCGGGTGCATATTTCCAAAAATCCGGAGCCCGCATGAACACCGGAAAAATCGCACAGGCACTGAAAATAAGGCCACGTCAGAGCCACTTTTCATTTGCAAATGGCAAACTCGGAGTATACCACAAACAGGCTTTTATGACTTGTGGTGTAAGGCTTTTTCTATTATCCAGGAGATATTAAGTATTGTTGTAGATGGGTAATCCCTGCGCCTCACCCGTTGAGTGGGATGATGAGCAATTGACCCTCCCCATGGATAAATCCAGGTGTTTTATGCCGCAGCTTGGTAAGGTTAAGGCTGAAAGGCTGAGAATA
>CAJLWS010000065.1 GCA_905210385.1 uncultured Eubacteriales bacterium
ACATTTGAATCGGTGATAGGCTGCTGAGCCTGTTTGCCTCCTGTTTTATCCGCTACGTATTGCGCACCTTTAGCCAACGCTCCGGCCCCAGTAAAATAAGCGCCGCCTCCCATACCATAGACAAAGCTCTGCAATACACCATCGGTCAAATCCCTTTCCGGATCCGCGCCTGTTATCTTATCCGTTATATTCTCCGCTAGCGTGGAAGATACCTCTTCGATACCTTCATTTACAGGCTCGAAAAACATACCGAATTTTTTATAGAACTCTTGCATCTTGCCCATTATGCCACGCTTGATAGCCTCTTGCGCCTTTTCCTTTCCTAACGTCTTGAATAAGGTTGACATCCAAGCCTTGGATACGCCTGCGCCCAGCATCTCAGACAAGGATTCTGCCGTACCAGTAAGAATAGCGTTAGATACCTTTGCGAACTCTCCCATGTTTGGGTTATTCTGATCAAGATCATCATATTTCTGGCTAGCCACTATTGACCCTATACCAGCGAGTCCGGCCGCTGGAGCTCCGGCCATTGTAGCGGCCATGGCCCCGATTGACATCGGAAGCGACTCTACGCCTTGCAAGGCTATATCGCCTATGGCACCCATATAATTCCCTTCTTTCCAAAGATCGGTGAAATCCTTGCCATTGTATCTGTTTGACCTTGCCCGGGAAGACTGGGCGGAGGCGGTGGCCCAGGCATTCCGCTACAGCGGCATGGTGCTGGCCGCCTCCAGCTATGATGCGGGGGTGTTTACACCCATGGCTCAGTTTCTATACCGCCTGAAGATCAAGAACCTCCAGAACCGGGTGGTGGGCCTGGTGGAGAACGGCTCCTGGGGCCCCACAGCACTGCGCACCATGCAGGCATCTCTGGCAGAACTGAAGAACATGACAGTGGTGGAGCCCACAGTGACCATCCGCTCGGCGCTGAATGCAGACAGCCGCGCTGGGTTGGAACGGCTGGCCGATGCTATGGCCAGAGCGATCTGAGGTTCCAGGCTGGAGGAGAACACCGGCGCCGGGCGCAGAGGTGTGCTAGGGGAAAAGCATGGGCTGGATGTGATGCCTGACCCAAAGGATAAGAGGATAGGAAGAGCTGCGGAATGTGGTCCCTAGGACAGGATTCCGCAGCTCTTGCCTTTTTATCATCAGTTTGAGCAGAATGAACGAATCCCTGAGGGTCAGGTCAACGCCAATGGACATCCGCCCGCTTTCTGGGCGGGATTCTTTGGTACCGGACGTTGGGATAACCCACCAGGTTGCACACGCAGCTATCCTTGCGCCGGATCTGCAGAAAGTCTGCGGCCGCATGGTCAAAGCGGAGAACTGCCTGAAGGAAGCCACTGGTAAGGGTCCCAAGCCCCAGGGCATGGGCCATCAAGCCGATGTTGGAGGCGGCGGGAGCGGCGTCGGACAGGGTATCGCCCTCCACCACCAGCAGGGCCGGCGCATTAAAAAACAGGTAATCCTTTTCTGGCTGTTGGCGGTGCCGATCGCAAAAGTGCTTCCAGGTAGGGGCATAGTGACGCAGGGAATCCCCATAGGTCTCCGGGTTGGCCAGCACCTGGAGGGCCAACCGCTCCAGCCCGTCCCATGCCAGGGCCTTAAAGGCATCCAGATCCTCCTGTACGATGAGGTAGGTAACCCGCTGACGGTTGCCCCCGGTGGGGGTATAGCGGCCGGCCTCCAGCAGAGCTTCCCATACGTCCTTTGGAACAGGGCGGTTTTGAAAGTTTCGGATGCTTCTGCGAGAGCAGATCAGAGACATGAGCGCTTCCGGAGAAGCCTCATCGGCCAAGGGAATTTGAGGAGGCAGATAGGAATCCTCCGTAAGCTTCACAGCGTTTTTCGGGCATACCGATACGCAGTGCCCGCACAGGATACAGGCCTGCGGACGCTGAAAGCTGGCCTTGCCTTCGACTATGCGGATGCATTTACTGAAGCAGTCCTGGGCGCACAGGCCGCAGCCAATGCACAGCTGCTCTCGAATTTGAATCATGCCGTGATACCTCCTGTTGAAATGCGTTGCTGCCAAGGCGATGGATGAAACATAGTATATTTCATTTTTTCGGGGAAGGCAAGAGAGAATCTTCCAGGACGAGCGCTGAAGCGGTGTGTGGGGTGCGTTTTCTCAAAAAGGCTTGACAAGCCCCTCCTACACCTGTAGTATATAGATGATACTACAACTGTAGGAGGGATGGGCGTATGAAGCTGACGGACCGAGAGTGGACGGTACTGAACACGCTGTGGGAGACGGGGGGAGCGGAACTGGGGGAGCTGGTGCAGAGGCTATATGAGCATACCGGCTGGAGCCGCAACACGGTGCTGACCTATCTGACACGGATGGAGGCAAAGGGACTGGTACGCATAGACAAGGGGGCATATCCCCACGTCTACTTCGCCACCTTGGCCCGGGAGGACTGCCAGGAGCGTGAGCGGCAGAGCTTCCTCAGACGGGTGTACAGTGGGAAGACGGGAGACCTGATTGCTGCGTTTCTGAAGGAGGAGTCCATTTCCCGGGAGGAGCGGGAGCGACTGCGTAAGCTCCTGGATGATATGGAGGTGTAGGGCATGACGGATCTTGGCGGATTTCTGCTCCAGACGCTGACGGCCTCCGGCGTGGCTGTTCTGCTGTTGATTCTCAAGGCTCTGTTTCGGGATAAACTGCCCCCATCCTGGCAATTTGCGGTGTGGGGTGTGCTGGGGATTATCCTGCTTCTTCCGGCGGGACTGGGCGGTCGTTACGTGATCTTTCACTGGCAGCTGGTGGTGGAACTGGTGAAAGGCACATTGGGCGACTTCACTGTCACAAGGGTGCTGTTTCCCTTTCCTGTGCTCACCGCTTATCCCCGTACCGCAACCCAGTGGCTCTTCACAGGCTATGTGCTGGGTGTGATGGTGTACCTGGCCAGATATCTGACCGCCTATATCAGGCTCCGCCGCGTTCTGCGCAGCGGTGAGCAGCCCAATGGTGAGACGCTGGCCCGCATCCAGCGTGTGTCGAAGGGGGAAAAGGTGCGGTGGTGCCGGGTGATCCAAGTGCCAGGGCTGCCCAGCGCCTTCATATTCGGGATCTTGCGGCCGGTGCTGGCAATTCCGGCCGGGGAGGCGTTGGACGACAAGGTGATCCTTCATGAGACTTTGCACATGAAGTACTGGGATACCCTTTGGAGCGCCGTCATCGCCCTGCTGAAGTGTATCCACTGGTGCAACCCTCTCCTGCGCTACTGCGCCGATCGGGCGCTAAACGACATGGAGGCCCGCTGCGACCAGCACGTGTTGGAGCGGCTGGAGGGGGAGGAGCGTAAGGCCTATGGCCGGATCCTGCTGTCCATGGCCAACGAGCGGTTCGCGAAGACGCCCGGCAGCACCGCCATCAACAACGGCGGGAAAAACATCCGCCGACGGATTGAAGCCATTGCCCGGTTCAAGCGATATCCCGCTGGAATGGGACTGGTGTCTCTGTGTGTGATCCTGATCCTGGCCTCCTGGCTCATGGTTGGCACCCCAGCCTCCGCGGTGGTGGAATCAGGAGCACCGATCCAGGTCAGCTTGGCCCTAGCCAGAAGCGTGCCCTGCACCACCCCCGCCGGCGCCTTCGACGCATACGGGAAAGCGGTGCTGGATAGCAATGGGGTCTACCGAGCCATGTGCGCACCCGAGTCCATGCAGGCGGATCTGCTGGCTGAGATAGTGGAAAAGCAGGGGCAGGGCATCTACCCATTTTGGGAGTGCGGGCTAAAGGATCGACCGGTCCCCGAACCCGGCTATGGCTACTACATCTATAACTTGAAGAGGGCAGGGGAGAATGCCTACGAGGGGCTGCTGGTCATTCAGATGGCTCTGTTCCAGGAGGGGGAGGCATGGAGACAGGAACTTGCGGTGCAGAACCTCCGAGTAGAGTGGGAGAAAGGGCGCTGGGTTGCGATTCCGATGGAGAAATTCCGGTATCTTCAGGTGAATGCCCAAAGCCTGGGCTATGGATGCGAGGAGCTGCCAGGTGTGGCAACCTACTTCGGCCAGGCAGGACAGCTCCGGCTGGAGGTGAAACATCAGACCGTCCGCATGATTGACAATATGGCGGTGCCGGATTCTGGGGAGGACATCTATGGAGCAGGTGCGGCGATCCGTGCACCTCATCCCAACGGACAGTTTTCCGGTACTGGGTATAGCAAGAGATGCATCCTGACCCATCTAGGTACCCAGGCACAGCGGGATGGTATGACCAAGGTGGGTTTCTCCTTTGAGCCGATTTATACTGGACAGGACGGTTCTGACGGACTGAATTCAGCCGCAGTCGGTGTTCCTTGGGACAGTGTCAGCAACGGTTGGGTAAGAAACAGCATTTCCACAGAGCCGGGTTGGGGGCCTGTCATTGGGATGGGGGCCGGTGGCGGAACCAATCCGGGAGATTGGGAACTGGACTTCCCTGCGTACTATGTTGGAAATCTATATGTCAATGGAGAGCTGTATGCCCAGCTGGAGCTGCATCCAGATGGAGGTGGCGGAAATGGTGCGTGATCCGCTGTACCGGGGGCTATCCAAGACGGCCTGGGCCCTTCTTTTGATATACATCGACTTAGAGGTGAATCAGATGGATCTGCTGCCCGATTTTGTGGGCTATCTTCTGATTCTGTCCGCCATTGGGAATCTAAAGGGTGAGGAGCGGGACCTGATCCTCTTGCGGCCTCTGGGAATCCTACTGGCCGTCTGGAGCGGTGTGACCTGGGCCGTGCCGCCGCTGGAGGAGCGGTGGCAGTTCTGGTCTATCCTCATCATCCTGACGTCCCTATACTTCGTCTTTCAGCTGGTGACAAACCTGGCGTCCATCGCTGCCAAATATCAGCTGGAGGGGGTGGGGCTGGACGGGAGGCTGCTCCGTTACCGAAATCGAATTACGGTACTTGAGACAACCAACGTTCTGCTTGTGAGCCTCTTCCAGCTCTGCCTGGATCTAATGGAGACACCGTTGACCTTGATCTTCATCTTCATGGGAATCGCCATTGCCCAGTTCATCCTAGCCATCTGTTTGGTAAAGGCAGTGTTCGACCTGCGGCGCTGCGCAAGAAGGCTTAAGGGTGAGACGGGGTAGGGTGCGGATAGGCGCAGGCCCGTGCATGCCGGATTTTTCCGGCGTGTGCGGGCTTTTCCCATGGGAATGATGTGCTCGCTATGACCACTACATTAAGGGGAGGACGGACAGTTTCCTTGGACAAGAAGCGGCCCTGATCCGCAAGTTCGGGTCAGGGCCATGGGGAGAGGTGTTTACCAGAACCAGCCGCTGTCCTCTCGGCTGTTGACGAGCTCTTGCATGGAACACAGCATCTGAGCCGCCTGTGCCCGGGTGAGGGTACCGGTGAGGTCAGTCTGGGCGGGAAGCACGGATACGGTTTCCATGTTGGCCGCAGCCTGACTGGCCCAGGCGGGCACTGCACCGGAAGCTGAGGTCTCCACGGATACGTCGCTGACATTCAAAAGCCTGTCGATCATGACAGTGGCCTCTGCCACGGTGATGGCGGAACCAGAGTTGAATACGATCTGCTTTTGATCGTTGTAGCTGCCTCGGACGGTTCCGTCCATCAGGGCGGCGGACACATAGCCCTTAGCCCAGGTGGGAATGCTCTGATCGTCGTAGAAGCCGGTGATGGTTACATCAGCCAGGGGATCTACCCCTGCAACGGACATGGCCATGGCCAGAAACTCCTCCCGGGAGAAGGTATCCTGAGGGTCGAAATAGTAGAGGTTTCCCAGCTGACGACCCACGTAGACTCCCGTCTCCGCTAGGCGCAGTGCGGCGTAGTGGGCGGCGTCGCCTTCCATATCAGAGTAGAACACTTTAGTGGACTGCTTCTCAATGGTGATGCTGACCGTGGCCGGTTCGGAGACGTTTCCGTTGCTGTCCACTGCTACATAGGTGAAGCTGTCTTTTCCCTTCTTCCCTTCGTAAGGAGTGTACCAGAAGGCGGCAGTATCCGTTTCATCCACGGTAACCTGCCCCCGGGCGGGACTGTCTACAATCTGGAAGGTAACTGCGTCCCCATCGGGATCCACAGCGGCGAAGCGGCTGGCGATGGCTACATCCCGGTAGGTGGTCAGCGTAAGATGCTCTGCGATGGGGGCGGAATTATCCTGGGAGGTCTGCTGGGTGACGGTGACGGCGACGGCGGACACCGGTAGGGTCAGCGCGCCGGCCAGGAGTAGGGCCAAGAGGGAAGCGCGGTATTTCACGGAAAATCCTCCTTATAGATATGGTAGTGCTATCTTGCGTCTGAACGGCGGAAAATATGCAAAAAGAGGCTCACCTTCCCGGGCAAGGAAGATGAGCCGGAGAATTTTAGAAGGGGAACTGGAATGAAACCCTATAGCTGACTTCGGTCCTTCAGCCAGCTGGGCAGGGGGCGCATTTTGATGCCTGACACCACTCCCATGGCGAGGAACAGCGTCAAAGTGGAGGAACCGCCGTAGCTGAGGAAAGGGAGGGTGAGTCCGATGACCGGGGTGACGTACAGGCACATACCCACGTTGAGGACGGTCTGAATCATCAGCATGCCGGCGATGCCCATGGCGATATAGGCGGACATATGGCTCTTGGCCCGGCGGGACACCCAGACGCACCGCAGGATGATGGCCAGCAGGAGGATCAGCAGTACGCAACAGCCAATGAGCCCAAACTCCTCCCCGCACACGGCAAAGATGAAGTCCGTATGTCGGGCAGGCAGGTTTGTGGACAGGAGGGACTGGGTCTGCTTGCCGTTGAGGTAGCCCATGCCGGTCAGCTGCCCGGAGCCGATGGCCAGTAGGGAGCGGGACTGATGCCAGCCTACCCCCAGAGGGTCCAGGTCATGGTCCAATACCACCCGGAAACGCAGGATGCGGTAGTCCGTCCACAGACTGGTGCGAGGCAGAATGAAGGTCCACAGGAAGGCTACCACGGCGGTCAGACCGCCGCCTACGCCGATGAACCACCACTTGTTTACCCCTCCGACCCATGCCATGATGACGAATAAAAAGAGGTAGACCAATACCATGCCGAAGTCGCCGGACAGCACTGCCAGCAGTCCTGCGTAGATGCACGTGAGCATTAGGTATTTTACGATGGCCGCCAGACGGCTGACACCCCGGTCCCGTTCGTGATTGAGCAACCAGGCCAGCACGACAATAAAGGCCAGCTTGGCGATCTCGCCGGGCTGAAAGCCAAAGGAGATCCCAGGCAGATAGACCCAACTCTTGTTACCTGTGTCCCCGGCCTCACCGAACGGATAGATGAGCAGGATGACAAACAGGCCCAACACAAGGAAAACCTTCCACCATTTTTCCACCAGGAATTCCACATCCACAAAGGTGGCAATGAGATACACCACCACACCCATGGCGATGAACATAGCCTGCCGAACCGGATAGCCTCTTAGGGACACGTCGTAGCGGGTGGCGCTGTAGATGAGGACCAGGCCAACGGCGCTGGCCAGCAGGCACAGGGCTAGCAGGACGGTATCACCCTTGCGGAAAAAATCCTTTAGACTGCGGACAAGGTGCAATGGAAGACCTCCTTTCAGGGGGATATGCTAGGCTGGGAATTGAGAATATTGTAGGATTACAATACATATTGGACAAGTGAAGAAAAAAGATGAAGGATAAGGC
>CAJLWS010000066.1 GCA_905210385.1 uncultured Eubacteriales bacterium
GTCTCTGGTGGCCACCCTGCCCGCCTACCTGAACGCCCTGGCGGGCAAGGGGGTGCACATCGTCACCACCAACGACTACCTGGCCAAGCGCGACTCGGAGTGGATGGGCAAGGTGTACCGCTTTTTGGGCCTCACTGTGGGGCTGGCCATCCACGGGGTGGATAAGGCGGGCAAGAAAGCGGCCTACGCCGCCGACATTACCTACGGCACCAACAACGAGTTTGGCTTTGACTACCTGCGGGACAACATGGCCATCTACGCCAGCGAGCTGGTGCAGCGGGGCCACGCCTTCGCCATTGTGGACGAGGTGGACTCCATCCTCATTGATGAGGCCCGCACGCCGCTGATCATCTCCGGCCAAGGGGAGCAGTCTACCCAGCTCTACCAGCTGGTGGACAACTTTGTCGCCCGGCTGAAGTGCTTGAAGGTGGCGGAGGTGAACGCAAAGGAGGAAGAAGCCAGCGACATCGACGCGGACTACATCGTGGATGAGAAGGCCCGCACCGCCACCCTTACCGCCCGGGGCGTGGCCAAGGCAGAACAGCAGTTCAACATCGAGAACCTGGCCGACCCGGAAAATTCCACCCTGTCCCATCATATCAACCAGGCCATCAAGGCCCGGGGCGTGATGCGGCGGGACATTGACTACGTGGTGAAGGACGGCGAGGTCATCATCGTGGACGAGTTCACCGGCCGGCTGATGTACGGCCGGCGGTACAACGAGGGCCTGCATCAGGCCATTGAGGCCAAGGAGCACGTCACCGTGGCCCGGGAGTCCAAGACCCTGGCCACCATCACCTTCCAGAACTACTTCCGCCTGTACGACAAGCTGTCCGGCATGACGGGCACCGCCATGACCGAGGAGGAGGAGTTTGGGCAGATCTACAACCTGGACATCGTGGAGATCCCCACCAACAAGCCGCTGATCCGCAAGGACCAGCCCGACTATGTGTTCAAGACCAAGGCGGGCAAGTACCGGGCCATCGTCAGGCAGATCCAGGAGTGCCATGAAAAGGGCCAGCCGGTGCTGGTGGGCACGGTGTCCATCGAGGTGTCCGAGCTGGTCAGCCGGATGCTGTCCAAGGCGGGCATCAAGCACAATGTTTTGAACGCCAAGCACCATGAGAAGGAAGCGGAGATCGTGGCCCAGGCGGGCAAGCTGGGAGCGGTCACCGTGGCCACAAACATGGCCGGCCGCGGCACCGACATCATGCTGGGGGGCAACGCGGAGTTTATGGCCAAGGCCGAGCTGCGCAAGGCGGGGATGAGCGACGAGCTCATCGCCGAGTGCGACGGCCACGCCGAGACGGACAATCCGGAGATTCTGGAGGCCCGGAAGGCCTTTGCCGAGGCGGAGGCCAAATTCAAAGAGGAGATCAAGGACGAGGCGGACAAAGTGCGGGCCGCCGGCGGATTGTATATTTTGGGTACCGAGCGCCATGAGTCCCGCCGCATCGACAACCAGCTGCGGGGCCGGGCCGGCCGTCAGGGAGACCCCGGCGAGAGCCGGTTCTTCCTGTCTCTGGAGGACGACATTCTGCGGTTGTTCGGGTCCGAACGCATCCAGAACATGATGGAGACCCTGGGCGTGGACGAGGACACCCCCCTGGATCAGAAGATGCTGTCCAACGCCATTGAGTCGGCCCAGAAGCGGGTGGAGTCCCGGAACTTCCAGACCCGGAAGACGGTGTTGGAGTACGATGACGTGATGAATACCCAGCGGGAAGTCATCTACAAGCAGCGCCGCCAGGTGCTGGATGGTGAGGACGTCCACGGCGCCATTGAGAACATGCTGGAAACCATGGTTTCCAGCACCATCTCCGGCCACGCCGGGGAGCAGGGGCGCCTGGACGAGGAGGCCTTCAAGGCCGCCACGGCACACCTGGCGGGCAGCGTATTTACGGCCGGCCAGCTGCTGGACTTCCAGAAGAAGGCGCCAACTCTGTCCGCAGAGAAGCTCAGCCGGGAGATGCTGGACACGGCCAGGGCGAACTACGCCAAGCGGGAAGAGGAGATCAACACCCAGATGGCTCCTCTCATGGGCAGCTCGGGCAAGGTGCCCATGCGGGAGTTGGAGCGGGTGATTCTGCTGCGGGTGGTAGACGAGTACTGGATGGACCATATCGACGCCATGCAGGAGCTGCGCCAGGGCATTGGCCTGCGGGCCTACGGCCAGTCCGACCCCGTGGTGGAGTACAAGCGGGAAGGCTATGACATGTTTGAGCAGATGATCTCCGCCATCCAGGAGGAGACCCTGCGCCGGCTGTTCACCGTCCGGCTGAAGACCAATGAGGAGATCAAGCGGGAGCGGGTGGCCAAAGTCACCGGAGAGTCTGGCGCTTCCGACGGTACTGCCCGGAAGCAGCCGGTGAAAAAGACTGTGAAGATCGGCCGCAACGCCCCCTGCCCCTGCGGCAGCGGCCTGAAGTGGAAGAAGTGCACCTGCAAGGAGTACCACCCCGACCTGAGATGACATCGTTGCGGCCGATGGGAGCGGCAGCGACCCGCGCCCTTTGGCGCGTCAATTCGAGACGCCCGGCGGCGAGAATTTCCGAAGGCGGAATTCACTTCCGCCGAGGGGGATCCAATCAAGGGCTCCCATGGGGCCTCAGCCCCATGGGAAACGCAACGATCCCTGCCCCTGCGGCAGCGGCCTGAAGTGGAAGAAAGCACCACCCCGACCTGCAGTGAGCGGGCGGCGTGGACAAAGAGGATAGAAGGAAGAGTAAGGAGCGGCCTGAAGTGAGAGGAGTCTGCGGGAGGATGGAACAGCTGCGGGCGCCGGGAAGCGCGCGCCGGAGATTCACCCACACGGAAAGGAGCGGCCTATGATCGTGATTGAGGAAACAAGGCAGGGCGTCCCTGTCCTTCAGGCGGACGGCATTTTGGAGGCTGGCGGGGCTGCCCATGGCTTTTCCACCCGGCTGGGGGGAGTGTCCCAGGGCATGTGGTCCTCCCTGAATCTGGGTGTGAGCCGGGGTGACAATCCTGAGCATGTGCGGGAAAACTACCGCCGGTTCTTTACTGCCATCGGGGTGGACGGGAAAAAGCTGGTGACTACCAACCAAGTCCATGGCGGCAAGGTCCGGGTGGTGACCGCCGCGGACTGGAAAGAGGACCCATATGAAAAGGTGAGTTATGAGGTGGACGGGCTGATGACCGATACGCCGGGCGTTGTGCTGCTGATTTTTTCCGCCGACTGTATTCCTGTGCTGCTCTACGACCCGGTGCGCCGGGTGGCGGCTGCCGTCCCCGCCGGTTGGCGGGGGACCGCCGCGGGGATTGCCGCCACGGCGGTGGAGCGGATGAAAGAGGTATATGACTGCAGGCCGGAGGATATTTTGGCTGCAGTGGGTCCCGGTATCGGCCCATGCTGCTTTGAAACCCATGAGGATGTGCCCAACGCTATGATGGCTGCGGTGTCCTCCGCAGCCCTGCCCTATGTGAAAGTTCTGGAGAACGGGAAGTTTTCCCTGGATCTGAAAGGCATCAATGCCCGGCTTCTGGAACGGGCAGGGTTGGATGCAAGCCATATTGCAGTGTGTCAAGAGTGTACAGCCTGCATGGCAGAAAAATATTGGAGCCATCGGCGGATGGGCAATAACCGGGGGTCCATGGCTGCCGCCATCCAGCTGCTATGAGAAAGCTGGCAGCTCTGTTGCTGGCGGTAGTGATGATCTTGGGGAGTGGGGGCTGCGAGACAGGAGAAACAGGCCCGTCGGAGGGCCCGTCCCCAGAGCCAACCGCCACCCAGCAGATACAGGCGCAGCCCTTCGCCTTGGCCTATGATCCAGCGGCGCCCCTGCACCCCATCACTGGACAGAGCCAGGTGAACCTGGATTTGGCCGGGCTGGTCTATGAGGGGCTATATGAGCTGGACCAGACGTTTATGCCTCAGCCAGCTCTGGCTCAGTCCGCCTCAGTCAGTGAGGATGGGTTGGTGTGGACCATCACGCTGCGCTCCGGCATACGCTTCTCCGACGGAACTGCGCTCACGGCAGCCCATGTGGTGGCTTCCCTGGCCACTGCCCGGTCCAGCGGACTGTATGGCCAGCGGCTGAGCGGGATTGCCGGAGTGACGGAATCGGAAGGGCGGGTGGTCATCACCCTATCCGCGCCCAATGGGGGACTGGCGGCGTTGTTGGATGTCCCTATTGTCTTGGAGCAGGCGGATGGAATTCCCCTGGGGACGGGGCGCTACCGTTTCGCGCAAGAGGGAGGGACCGTAACCCTGCGGGTCAATGATAATTATAGAGGGAGCGTCCCTTATGAGGAAATCCCGCTACGGGCTGTGACGGGAGCGGATGAGCGCATTGCCGCCTTTGACAGCGGAGAGGTGACGGCTGTGGTCACCGATGTTTCCTCATCCTACGCCTTGGGCTACTCCGGGAATTATGAGGCATGTGATTTCCCCACCTCCAACCTGTTATATGTGGGATTCAAAACGGGATCGGGGGCTTGCGCCTCCGTCCAAGTGCGCCAAGCGTTTTCCAAGGCGTTTGACCGGGAACTGCTAGTGGCTTCCTTGCTGGCCGGTCATGGGGATGCGGCTAGCCTGCCCATCTCTCCGGTCCATGGGGAGTATGACGCAGAAGCGGCGGCAGAGCTGGACTATGACAGGCAGGGCGGGGAGGAGCTGCTGGCCTCGGCGGGATATACCAAGGGGGAAGACGGGCTCTATTACCGCGGCGTGGCGCCGTTGAGTGTCACCCTCGTGGTGAACAATGACAGTACCGCCAAGCAAGCTACCGCGGATTACTTGGCCCAGTGCCTTTCCGCGCTGGGAGTTACAGTGACGGTGAACAAGCTGCCCTGGGCGGAGTACCAGACCGCGCTGACTGAGGGAGCGTATGATTTGTATTTGGGCGAAGTGCGCATGACCGGGGACTTTGATCCCGCTGCTCTGCTGATGGGGAACCTGAATTATGGCGGATACGCCAGCCAGACGGTCCCGGCGCTGCTGACAGCCTGGCAGGGAGCCCGGGGGGAGGCCAGGGTTCAGGCGGCCGCCCAGCTGTGGCAGGCCTTCGCCCAGGAGGCGCCTATCGCCCCCTTGTGCTTCAAGCGGGGGTCCCTGCTGATTCGGTGGGGGATGGTGACCAACGTCCAGCCCACCCAGGCCGACCCCTGGTGGAACATGGAGCAGTGGGAGCTGGCGGAATAGAGCGCGGCCCTGAGCCCGCACGGCGGGACGGGGAACAGATATCCCGGCGGAGAGCCAGGGAGAGATAAGGGAGAGAACAGGGAATGAGCCAAGTATTTCGATGCTATGTGGAGAAGCGGCCCGGGTTTGACGTGGAGGCGGAAAAGACCCTGCAGGAGCTGCGGGACCAGTTGGGGATCGCCGGATTGACCGGGCTGCGGCTGCTCAACCGCTACGATGTGGAAGGGGTGGATGAGGCGGTCTACCAGGCGGCCAAACCCACGGTGTTTTCTGAGCCCCAGTGTGACGACCTCTACGATGAGCAGCTGCCGGAGCTGGGGGAGGGGACCACCCTGCTGGCGGTGGAGGCTTTGCCCGGCCAGTATGACCAGCGGGCGGACTCCTGCGCCCAGTGCATCATGCTGCTGGCGGGGGTGGCCAAGCCCGCCGTGGCCAACGCCCGGGTGTATGCCATGACCGGGAGCCTGAGCCAGGGAGACCTGAACAAAATCCGGACCTATCTCATCAACCCCGTGGAGTGCCGAGAGGCTCTCATGGACAAGCCGGACACCCTGGCCCGGACCTACGACACCCCCGACCGGGTGGCGGTGCTCACCGGGTTCACCGCCCTGGATGAGGACGGACTGAAGCGGATGCTGGAGGAGTATGGCCTGGCCATGGACCTGGCCGACCTGAAGTTCCTCCAGGCCTATTTCCGGGATGAGGAGCGCCGGGATCCCACCATCACCGAGGTACGGGTGGTGGACACCTATTGGTCTGATCACTGCCGACATACCACCTTTTCCACCCATATCAATTCCGTGGAGATCATGGACCAGAAGGTGGCCGAGGCCTATCGCCGCTATCTGGATGCCCGTACAGAGGTATACGGAAAGGAGAAGGCCAGCGTGCGGCCCCAGACCCTCATGGATATCGCCACCATCGGCGCCAAGACCCTGAAGAAGCGGGGGCTGCTGAAGGATCTGGACGAGAGCGAGGAGATCAACGCCTGCTCCATCCGGGTCAGGGCCGTGGTGGACGGGGAGGAGCAGGACTGGCTGCTCCTGTTCAAGAACGAGACCCACAACCACCCCACCGAGATCGAGCCCTTCGGCGGCGCGGCCACCTGCATCGGCGGCTGCATCCGGGACCCCCTGTCCGGCCGGGCCTATGTGTACCAGGCCATGCGGCTGACCGGCTGCGGCGACCCCCGGGCGCCCATGGGCGAAACTCTGGAGGGCAAGCTGCCCCAGCGCAAGCTGGCCCAGACCGCGGCGGCGGGCTACTCCTCCTATGGCAACCAGATCGGCCTGGCCACCGGCCTGGTGGATGAGGGCTATCACGAGGGGTATATCGCCAAGCACCTGGAGGTGGGTGCCGTGGTGGGCGCCGCACCGGCGGCCAACGTGGTCCGGGAGCGCCCCGCCCCCGGCGACGTGGTCATCCTGCTGGGCGGGCGCACCGGCCGGGATGGCATCGGTGGGGCTACCGGCTCCTCCAAGAGCCACAACAAGGCATCCCTGACTACCATGGCCAGCGAGGTACAGAAGGGCAACGCCCCCGAGGAGCGCAAGCTTCAGCGGCTGTTCCGCAACCCGGCGGTGACCCAGCTGGTCAAACGCTGCAATGACTTTGGTGCCGGCGGTGTAAGCGTGGCCATCGGCGAGTTGGCTGACGGACTGTCCATCGACCTGGATGCCGTGCGCAAGAAGTACGATGGTCTGGACGGCACGGAGCTGGCTATTTCCGAGTCCCAGGAGCGCATGGCCGTGGTGGTGGCCCCAAAGGATGAGGCGGCGTTTATCGCCGCCGCCCAGGGGGAGAACCTGGAGGCCTACCGGGTGGCGGTAGTCACTGAACGTCCCAGGATGGTGATGACCTGGAAGGGGCAGACTATTGCTGATCTGTCCCGGGCCTTCCTGAGTACCAACGGCGCGGTAAAGCACACCAGCGTCTTTGTCCCCGCCCGAAAGGAGGGCATCCCCGAGCCCTTTACTGGCCTGCGGGCTATGGCGGGCAGCCTGAAGTGCGGCTCCCGCCGGGGGCTGGCTGAGCGGTTTGACGGTTCCATCGGCGCGGCCTCCGTGCTTATGCCCTATGGCGGCGCAACTCAGCGTACCCCTGCCCAGGTGATGGCGGCTACCTTCCCGGTGGAGCCGGGTAAGGTGACGGAGACCTGCTCGGTGATGAGCTGGGGCTTCGACCCGGACTGGATGTCTGCCGACCCCTACGGTGGAGCGGGGGCGTCCGTAGTATTGTCCGTGGCCAAGCTGGCGGCGGCCGGGTGCGACCCGGATGCGGCCTACCTCACGTTCCAGGAATACTTTGAAAAGCTGCGGGAGGAGCCGGAGCGCTGGGGCAAGCCCTTCCAGGCGCTGCTGGGCGCCCTGGACGCCCAGCTGGGGCTGGGGGTGGCCGCCATCGGCGGCAAGGACTCCATGTCCGGCAGCT
>CAJLWS010000067.1 GCA_905210385.1 uncultured Eubacteriales bacterium
CAGGCCTAACATTAGCTGCGCTAACTTCAAAACCTCCCTTTTGACCTTAATGTCACATTTTGGTACAAACCACTCTCCCTTTTATTTTACGGTATAGAGATTGGAGGTGCTGCTCCCATTCGGCCTGTGCCGGGAATCCTTTTGGAGATAGCCGTGCTGCTCCAGATCATGCAGTGCCCGCTTGACCGTGGAGCGGGACAGCTTCATGTCCGAGGCAATGGTCTTGATGCCCGGCCAGCACTTTCCCTCGGCATCGGAGCGATCCCGCAGGTACATATAGACCGCCTTCGCTCTGGAGGGAAGCTCAGTGTCGGCGTAAATCGTTCCGAAGTAGCTCATCGTTCCTCCTCTCCGAATGTCTTCATTTGCTTTCCTCTTTTTACAGCTCTCTCCTGAGCCGGAGCATGGGCGATGCCGCCCCGGCTGGATACCGCATAGCCGCGGCTTTCGTCCATCTCCTCCGGCTCACTGAGCTGCGGGAGATTCCGCTCCAGATCCACCCGGTTGGCATAGGCCACCGCTCGGTTGGCTCTCTCCGGCACCACATACGGCTCCCCGAAGGTAATGCCCCAGTTTAAGAAGAGCTGGAGCCGGGTCCGCATGGGATGAGTACCGGTTTTCATGACAATAAAGCTGCCCTTGGGAATGGATTTCAGCTCGTCGGGCGTCAGCAGGGCGCGCTCCATCATCTGGAGGCTCTGGCTGGGATCGTTCTTGCCCCGGCTCACCGAGCCGGAGAGGACGGTACGGCTGCCCAAGGCTTTGGACAGCACTTCGGCGGTCTGGCTGTTGGGTGCAAAGCCGCCGAAGATGGTGTCCTGGCAGTTGTCCTGAATGATCTCGCAGCCCTCTTTTCCGTAGTTTTTTTCGAGCTGCGCTAAGGACTGGATGATCGGCACGAGCGTTAACCGGCGAGAGCGTCCAGCTGAGAAAAGGGGCAGTATATCAAACGGGGGCATGGTGCCGAATTCGTCGCAGAAAAGCACCACCCGGTTTTTCAGCTTGCCGCCGTTCTCATCGGCCACAGCGAACAGCTCCCGGCTCAGGTTCTGGATCATGAGACCGGCCATGAAGTTCTTGGTTGTGTCTTCTTCCGGCAGGATCAGGAAGATGGCAGACTTCTCCGAAGCAAACTTCTCAGCGTCAATGGCGCTGTCGAAGCACAGGATCTGCTCCAGCTCGCTGTCCAGAAAGGCATTCAATCGGGACAGCACGGTGGACATGACGGAGGCCATTGCCTGCTCGGCGCTGTTGAGGGCGGCACCGGCAAACCACCTCGCCTTGTGATCCGGCGGCAGTTTTGCCATCAGGAGCTGGAAGTGGCTCTTGCCCTTGACCCGGCTGGGCTCCAGAAGGTCCTGTACAAGCTTGAACACGGAAACGATATGGCGGCGCTCCTGTGGATGGTCTTTATCGGGCGGCAGGAACTCGGCCAGCATCAGGATGACCGAGGTGAGAAGCCCTTCCGCTGCATCGTAGAAGAAAGCGTTCTGGCCGCGGTTGCTGTCATCGCCGTCCGGGTTGACGATGGTCTTGGACAGGATTTTGGCGTATTTCTCGGCCTTGGCCCGGGCCGCGAGATTGTTCGGGTCATTCCGGGCAATGTCCATATACCGGTTGACCAGAGTCAGCAGATTGTTTCCGTCCGAGCGGGTGGGATTTCGCAGGTCGATCACGGCCACATTCTGATACCCATAGCAGTTCTTGGCGATGGCGCCGTAATTGCGGGCGAGGTCGCCCTTGCTGTCCAGCGCCAGCCAGCTCATGCCGCTGGCGCAGGCGTACTCCAGATTGGGATAGAGAAAATAGGCGGTCTTGCCGATGCCGGAAGCGCCGATCATCAGGCAGTGGATGTCATCGCTGTCCACAAGGGCGGTGAGTTCGCCTTTCTTTCCCTTGCACCCCAGCACCAGCCCCTGCTCCGTGGGCAGGTTCTGGCCGCTGCGCCATTTCTTCACCTCGAAGGGGACATGGGCATAAGTCTGCCGGATCTCTTTGGCTGTGGCCCATCTTGCGGTGCCGTGCTGGCCGTCGCCGACCGTTTTGGATTTGATCCCGCTCAGGGTATAGTAGTGGGACAAGGCGGCCAGACAGCCGATGACCAGAAACATCAGCCCGCCGGCGGCCAACAAAATCAGGACTTGGTGTGGCATGGTTAACCCCTTTCAGGGCACACCACTTCCTGCTTGGTTCCATACTTCTGAATGCGCACATCACTCTTGTTACGGCCTACTTCGGGCGAACAGGAAGTGGTGTGCGTTGTTGTTATTTACTGCATGACTTGTGCGAAGGACGGTTCCTCAGCGGTCAGATCATCATTCCAATCCTTGTGTGCGGGAATGAGCCTTTCCACCGTGTACCTCTCTGCCAGCTGTTCCTTCATGCGCCGGCTGGCCAGATGGCCAGCCTCGTCATTGTCGAGGCAGAGCAGGACCGTATTGATTTGCGGCTGCCGCTCCAGCAGCTTCAGCACCGGCTGAATGGAGGTGCCGCAGCAGGCCACATAGCTGTGGCCCTGCCAGTCCTCCGGATGGAGCGTGATGTAGGAGAGCATATCGATGGGAGCTTCGAACACATAGAGGCTCCCATCTGTGCCGATGTGGTGGAAGCTGTGGCGGGGATCGCAGCCCTCCACATTGAGCCGGAAGGCTTTGCCGAAGCTGTTGGCGCTGCGCTTGTGGGCATGGCGGGGGACGCCGTCTTCATCCGTACCCACGAAAACCGCATTGTGGTAATCGGCGTCTTCATACAGCAGCTTCTCTCTGGCGAAGTGCGCCACAACGCTCCGGTCGATATTCCGGTGCTTGACCAGATAGGCATAGACCCGGCGCATATTGGAATTGGCCGGCGGAAGGACAAAGGGCTTCGGCGGCTCCTCCGCCCGTTCTTCGGCAGAGGGATAAACCGTTCCCAGCTCGCCTCCCAGAAGCATGGTCACCGCCTCCGGATAACTTCAAAACCTCCCTTTTGACCTTAATGTCACATTTTGGTACAAACCACATTGTTCACAAAAATTTAACATTTTATTTTTTGAGTAGATCAATATTTATTATCGTTTTGGGCCAAAAAAGAGGCTCAAAACCGGTCAGATTTAGTTCAAGTCCTCACCACACGAGTGAAGGGCGGGAAGATATCTTTTTTTTGTGCAGTCAAAACCGGGCACGAAAAAAGCCCGGAAACCGCATGGTTTCGGGCTTTTTCGGTGCGATATCTTTTTTGGTCGCACAATGTGGTTGCGGGGGGAGGATTTGAACCTCCGACCTCCGGGTTATGAGCCCGACGAGCTACCAAACTGCTCTACCCCGCGATATAAAATTGGTGCCGGAGACCGGGGTCGAACCGGCACGGGATTTCTCCCACGGGATTTTAAGTCCCGGGCGTCTGCCAATTCCGCCACTCCGGCTCGCTTGGCGCTTTATTATAATAGCACACCAGCACCCATCTGTCAAGTCTTAGCAGCCGAGAAAGATTGATTCCTTTCTTCTCGTTGCATAGCGTAAAGTAGTTGCAGAAGAAGGAATCGTGCAAGGAACATCTCAGATGTGGTTCAATGGACATGCTACAAACATAGGCCGAAAGAGAGATGGTCTCTTATGAAGATGATTATAGAGGAAACGCCGGAAGAGCTTAAGAAGAAGTTTGAAGAATTCTCATTGCGAATTGTTGCGGAAAAATCATCCTGGTGCTAAAATAGGCTGAACCCCATAACACTCTTTCTCTCTGTATGCCTATTCTTAAAATCGTATGTCTGAGAGGTATTTCGATGCTGGCAAAACAGGAATATCTTGTTAACCCCTGCGGCAGCGCTTCCCTTCCTTATTGGAAACTGATGAATATCTCTATTCCCGATCATCTGCACATAACCCACCATTCCGGTTGCCCTCCACGCCCAAATAGGGGAGACATCTATTTCCGGCTATGCCATGACCTCAGACACATAAACCCACCCGTCTTGGCCGCCGATTATCGCATCTCTACCGCCTCTCCGGTCGATGCCGATGAGATTGCCTCCATTATCAACGCCTCCTATCCCGACTGCAAGGTCAATCGGCAAGAGGTACTTGGCTGGACCCGGACGCCGGTCTACTGCCCCAATCTGTGGATTTTGGTCGAGGACACTGTGGCAAGTATTCCCGTTGCCTGTGGTATTGCAGATTTTGACCCGGATATCGGTGAGCTGATCCTGGAATGGATTCAGGTTCTGCCGGATTACCGCCGTCAAGGCATCGGAACCGCCCTTGTTCAAGCATTGCTCTGCCGCCGCTCTTCCCAGGCGCTGTTTGCCACCGTCTCCGGAAACGCTTTTAACGTGTCTCATCCGGAGGCTTTATATCGAAAATGCGGGTTTACCGGCCAGGATTATTGGCATGTTTGGTCCGACCCAGAAAAGAAGGGACTGTCCCATGCATAACGAACTTACCAAAAAGGATATTGATCTGATGCAGCAGGAACTGGAATACCGAAGGTCTGTGCTGCGCCCCCAACTGATCGACGCGGTCAAGACAGCCCGGGGCTTTGGTGATCTCAGTGAAAATTTTGAATACAAAGCAGCCAAAAGGGAAAAAAACCGCAATGACAGCCGCTGCCGCTATTTGGAGAACATGATCCGGACCGCGGTCATCATCTCTGACCAGTCCAGGGAAGGAGTGGTATGCCTGTATGACCATGTCACCCTCTATCTGGTGGAGGATGAGGAATTGATGGAGTGTCAGATCGTCACTACCATGCGGCAGGATGCCCTAAAGGGATTGATCAGCAAGGAGTCCCCCGTCGGCAAAGCCGTGTTGGGCCGGAAGAAGGGTGACAGGGTGACGGTTCATGTCAATGATCAATACTGTTACGATGTGATCATTCAGGATATCATTCCCGGTCAGGACGATGGGCAGGCTCCCTTGGTAAGCTTTTGATGCCTCCTGCGAGGAATCATCCGCCACGCGGCCTGTGACATTCCCCCCATTCCATGGGTGCCATTATAAAAGTGCCCACAGCAAAACATAAGCAAAAGCAGGTCAAAGAAAAAGTTGCTGAGAAACCGCTGATTTGGCGGTTTCTCAGCAACTTTTTCTTGCGTCAACGTTCCATTCAGGCCGGAAACCCACATTTTGCATCAAGCCTTTTTACAGGGGCTTCAAATTCCTCCGGCCCATCTTGTACAGCAGCAAGGAAGAAATTCCGCAGGGCTGCGGCCGGAGTAGGACAGCCACTATCCCCTGTCCCGTATTCCCCCCGCTGTCAGGCGTGGCGGATATTCAACACATCTATGGGCACCTCTTCCTCATAGATTCCCATGCTGTTGACCAACTCCAACACCGCCTCATCATCCAGTTCGTAGTAAGGGGAAATCCACTCCCCGGGCAGGGTGGCGGAGGCCAGGCTGGTATCAAGGTCCATTCCGATGGCCTGGGTAGCGAAGTAGATCATGGTGTCCAGAGGCATATCGCTCTCCACATAGGTGTTGAAGATGTTGATCAGCGACGTCACCTTGGTCACGTTGGAAAGCGTGATGGTTTGGCTGACCAGGGCGGCCAGGAAGTCCCGCTGGGTCTGCACCCGGCCAATATCCGCGCTGGGATAGCAGCTGCGGCAGCGCACTACCCCCACCGCCTGCTGTCCGTTCAGCCTCTGATACCCAGCCTTGATATGGATATACAGATTTTGATAGGGGTCCTCATAGTCCATGTCCACCGGCACGTCAAACCACACCCCGCCGATCTCATCCACAATGGCCTGGAACGCCTTCAAATTGATGGAGACATAGAAATCAATGGGGATCCCCAGCATGTCGGACACCGTCTCCCGCACCAGATCCACCCCACCGGAGCTGTAGGTAGCATTGATCTTGCTGTTATATCCGTTGCGCAGCACCAATGTATCCCGGGGGATGGAGATTAGTGTGGCGGTTTTATTGTTGGTGTCAAAAGTCCCCAGCATAATGGTATCTGAGCCGCCCATATCCGCCACACCCACCAACAGGCAGGTATAAACCCCCTCCCGCCGGGTAAGCACCAGGGGCGTGTTCTCCGACTGGGTGGGCGCGGAGGGGTCCGTCTCCGGATCCATCGCAGCGCTGGACTGGGGGTCCGGGGTGAACACCACCTGCTCCTCCACTGCCGGCGGCTTGATCCACAACCGGAACGCCGCATAGGAAACCACGATCAGCATGGAGAGAACAACCAAAATGATATAGAGCACCTTCAGCAGCCGAAACAGCGGGGAGCGCTTGCGGCGCTTGGGCTTGGCAGGTGAGGCCATAGAAAACTTCCTTTCGGAGGAAAATCAAGAGCAGGTCAGATTATGTCAACTTTTGCCCCATTAGTATACCCAATGCGCCGTAGAAATGCAAGTGCCTGGCGCAGGAATTCATATTTTTTTAAAGTTTGACATCCGCCCTGCCCCCTGCGGCAAACAACCTTCCCGGGGTTGACAAGGCTTTCCTCTCTCAGTATAATGTTTATGTCCCAAATGATACAGTTTTCGGAGGTGTCAGTTTGGTTGCGGACCAGGTAAAACATCATTTCCTGCTGCGCCGGGTGGACGAACCGCTGCGCACGGAAATCCTCTCCCGGGCACACCTGGTGGATGTGGCCAGAGGGGAGACCGTGTATGACCGGCACCGGTTCCTCCGGTGTCTGGGCATCGTCCTCCGGGGACGCATCCAGGTGTGCAAGGACAACCTGCTGGTATCCACCCTACTGGAAGGGGACGTCTTCGGCGCTGCCGCCCTGTTCAACGGCAATCCGGACTTCCCCACCACCATGCGGGCGCTGGCCCCCTGCCAGGTACTGCTCATCCCCCAGGAGGACGTGCAGCGGATGCTGTGGCAGTGCCCCGCCTTTGCGGAGGACTACGTGACCTACCTCTCCCAGCGCATCCAGTTCCTCAGCGCCCGGCTGGACACAGTGTCCGCGGGCAGCGCAGAGCGAAAGCTGGCCCAGTACCTGCTGGAGGTCGGCGGCGGAACCGACGAGGTCACCACTTCCGCCACCCGTCTGTCCGCCCTGATCGGAGTGGGGCGGGCCTCCCTGTACCGGGCCTTTGAGGAGTTGGAGCAGGAGGGCGCCATCCTACGGGAGGGGAAACTTATCCGCATTCTAGACCGAAAAAAGTTGCAAATCTGAAGAAGAAAGGACGCTGTATGATGAAGAAACGTAGTTTGTGGGCATTCCTACTGGCCCTGGCCATGGTGTGCTCCCTGGCCGCCTGCAGTCCCGCTGCCGAGGAGGAGAGCCCTAGTGCTGACCCCAGCCAGACTGTCTCCGCCAGGCAGGAACCGACGGCGGAACCCACCCCCAGCCAGACCCCGGAGGAGCGGGGCACCGTCCGCCTGGCCGTGCTGTCCGGCCCCACCGGTGTGGGTGCCGCCAAGCTCATCGCCGACAGCGACGCGGGGCTCACCGCCAATAACTATGAGTACGTAGTGGCCAACGACAACAACGAGCTGGTGGCCGGCCTGACGGGCAGCGACCCCTCCTTTGACATCGCCACTGTGGCCTCTAACATGGCGGTCAACCTCTACAACCGCACCGAGGGCGGGGTGAAGATCATCGCCCTCGGCACCCAGGGGGTCCTCCACATCCTGGAGAGCGGCGG
>CAJLWS010000068.1 GCA_905210385.1 uncultured Eubacteriales bacterium
CGCGGGGACCCCATAGATTGCCACGCACATGTCGCGGCAAAAAACGGATTAGACCTTATTCGCGCCCCCGCGCCAGGTGGCGCGTACAAGCGTTTTCACCCTGATATGGGTCCCAGGAAAAGCGCCTGCTTTTTCTGGGAGAGGACGAGCAAGGAAATGAAGCGGTGGTTTTGCCGTAAGGCAGAACCCAAGCGGAATGGACTTTGCGAGGACGAGGCGCAGGGCGAATTCATTTCGCCCGAGCAGGTTGATCTTTGGGGCCCCCGGCGGGCCTGCCCGCTGGGGCGCGAACTCTGCGAGGCGTTTTCCGCTCTGTGGCAGGGACATGCCGGCCGGAGGGAAGGAAAGATTGACAGAATACCCGGATGTGTCAGGAGAATTTTGTCCCGACGGCAACGATTTGTTCATATCTGGATGGTATGATTATAACAATATGTGATTGTCATCTGGAAGGAGTCGGGACGAGATGCAAGAAGTGAAAAAACCGAAGAAGCCCCTGATCTACTACTATGTCATCGTGCTGCTGGTGCTGATGCTGTTCAATTTCCTGGCCATGCCCTGGATGGCCCAGCGGCAGATCGTGGAGGTGGACTACAACACCTTCATCTCCATGGTGGACGACGGCCAGGTGGGCCGGGCGGAGATCCAGGAGACGGAGAACCGTATCCTGTTCACTGACACGGAGGAGACTACGGTGTACAAGACCGCCATGGTCCCCGACGAGACGCTGACCCAGCGCCTGTTGGACGCGGACGTCTCTTTCTATGGAGAGGAAATTCAGCAGAGTGACCCCCTGCTGACCTTTTTGCTCTACTGGGTGCTGCCCATCGTCGTCTTCGTGGCCATCGGGCAGTATATGTACAAGCGCCTGATGAAGAACGCCGGCGGGCCCAACGCCATGACCTTCGGCAAGTCCAACGCCAAGGTGTACGTCAAGTCCACCGAGGGCATCAGGTTCTCCGACGTGGCCGGGGAGGACGAGGCCAAGGAGAGCCTGCAGGAGATCGTGGAGTACCTCCACGACCCGGGCAAGTACCGGGAGATCGGCGCCCATATGCCCAAGGGCGTGCTGCTGGTGGGCCCTCCGGGCACCGGCAAGACCATGCTGGCCAAGGCGGTGGCCGGTGAGTCCAACGTGCCCTTCTTCTCCATGTCCGGCTCGGAGTTCGTGGAGATGTTCGTGGGCATGGGGGCCTCCAAGGTGCGGGACCTGTTCAAGCAGGCCAAGGAGAAGGCACCCTGCATCGTGTTCATCGACGAGATTGACGCCATCGGCCAGAAGCGCAACTCCGGGGCCTACGGCGGCAACGACGAGCGGGAGCAGACCCTGAACCAGCTGCTCACTGAGATGGACGGCTTTGAGGAGAACACCGGGGTCATCATCCTGGCGGCCACCAACCGGCCCGAGTCCCTGGACCCCGCCCTCACCCGGCCAGGGCGGTTCGCCCGGCGGGTGCCGGTGGAGCTGCCCGACCTGAAGGGGCGGGAGGACATCCTCAAGGTCCACGCCAAGAAGGTCAAGGTGGCGGAGGACGTGGACTGGAGCAAGATCGCCCGGATGGCCGCCGGCGCCAGCGGCGCGGAGCTGGCCAACATCGTCAACGAGGCAGCCCTGCGGGCGGTGCGGGACGGGCGGCGGTTTGCCACCGAGGCCGACCTGGAGGAGAGCATCGAGACGGTCATCGCCGGCTACCAGAAGAAGAACGCCATCCTCACCGACCAGGAGAAGAAGGTGGTGTCCTATCACGAGGTGGGCCATGCCCTGGTGGCCGCGCTCCAAAGTCACTCCGCCCCGGTGCAGAAGATCACCATCGTCCCCCGCACCTCCGGCGCCCTGGGCTACACCATGCAGGTGGACGAGGGCAACCACTACCTCATGAGCCAGGAGGAGCTGGAGAACAAGATCGCCACCCTCACCGGCGGCCGGGCCGCCGAGGAGCTGGTGTTCCACTCCGCCTCCACCGGGGCGTCCAACGACATCGAGCAGGCCACCAAGCTGGCCCGGGCCATGATCACCCGGTACGGCATGAGCCGCGATTTCGGCATGGTGGCCCTGGAGACGGTGCAGAACCAGTACCTGGGGGGCGACACCTCCCTGGCCTGCTCCCCGGAGACCGCGGCGGAGATCGACAAGCAGGTGGTGGAACTGGTGAAAGCCCAGCACGAAAAGGCCGTGAAGATCCTGGAGGACAACCGGGCCAAGCTGGACGAGCTGGCCGCCTACCTCTACGAGAAGGAGACCATCACCGGAGAGGAGTTTATGGACATCCTCAACCGGAAGTCCCTTTCCAAGTGAACAAGGTCCAGAAGGGATGGAAATGCCGGGGACGCGGCGGAGCAGCACTCCGCCGCGTCCCGGTGCCTTGAAACCAAGCAAGGAGAACGAATATGCTGAAACTGCTTCGCAAAATGCGCCGCAGGGAGTGGACCATGGCCATTCTCTGCGCGGTGCTGATTTTGGGACAGATCTATTTTGATCTGAGCCTGCCCGACTATATGAGCAACCTCACCGTGCTCATCAACACCCCGGGCAGCACCATGTCCGACATCCTGAACACCGGCCTGGAGATGCTGGGCTGCACCCTGGCCAGCGCGGTGCTGGCGGTGATCTGCGGTTATCTCACCGCCCGGGTGGCGGCGGGCTACGGCTACTCCATCCGGGAGGAGGTCTTTCACAAGATCGCCGACTTCGGACAGCAGGAGATGATGGCCTTTTCCGTGCCCAGCCTCATCAACCGCACCACCAACGACATCACCCAGATCCAGATGCTGGTGGCCATGGGCAACCAGATTCTGATCAAGGCCCCCGTCATGGCGGTGTGGGCCATCATCAAGATCGTCAACAAGAGCTGGACCCTCTCCGCCATCACCGCCGGGTTCGTGGCGGCCCTGCTGGCCATGATGGTGGTGGTCATCGTGGTGGTGTTGCCCCGGGTGAGAAGGGTGCAGAAGCTCATGGACCAGATCAACCTGGTGGCCCGGGAGAACCTCACCGGCATCAACGGGTCCACGCCTACAACGCGGAGGACTACCAGAACCGGAAGTTTGGAGTCACCAATGAGACCCTGATGAAAACCCAGCTGTTCAACCAGCGGGCCTTTGCCTTCCTGCTGCCCGCGGTGACCCTGGCCATGAACGCCCTGTCCCTGGTGATCTACTGGGTGGGGGCGTCCATCGTCAGCGCCGTTCCGGCAGCAGATGTGGCGGGGCGGCTGACCACCTTCAGCGACATCGTGGTGTTTGGCACCTATGCCACCTATGTGGTCATGACCATCATGATGATGGTGATGATCATCATGCTGCTGCCCTCCGCCCAGGTGTCCGCCCAGCGGATCAACGCCGTGCTGGACACCGACCCCAGCCTGGTCCAGGGGGGCGGTCGGACGCCCCGGAGCGGGGGACCGTGGAGTTCCGGGACGTGTCCTTCCACTACCCCAACTCCCCCAAGGACGTGCTCAGCCACATCAGCTTCCGGGTGGAGCGGGGCCAGACCTTGGCCATCATCGGGGCCACCGGCAGCGGCAAGACCACCCTCATCAGCCTCATCGCCCGCTTCTACGACGCCACCGGTGGCCAGGTGCTGGTGGACGGGGCGGACGTGCGGGAGTATGCCTTCGACGCGCTGTATGACCGGCTGGGCTATGTGACCCAGCGGGCGGTGCTGTTCTCCGGGGACGTGGAGAGCAACGTGCGCTTCGGCCAGAGCGCGGGGGACGCCTCGGAGGAGGCGGTATACAGGGCCCTGGACCTGGCCCAGGCCACGGAGTTCGTGGCAAAGCTGCCCCAGGGCGTCCACGCCCCCATCGCCCAGGGGGGCGCCAACGTGTCCGGCGGGCAGAAGCAACGGCTGTCCATCGCCCGGGCCCTGGCCCGGCAGCCGGAGATCCTCATCTTCGACGACTCCTTCTCCGCCTTGGACTACCGCACCGACGCCCGGCTGCGGGCGGGGCTGGCCCGGGAGCTGGGGGACACCACCCGGATCATCGTGGCCCAGCGCATCGGCACCATCCGGGACGCCGACCAGATCCTGGTGCTGGATGAGGGGAAGGCCGTGGGCATGGGCACCCACGAGGAGCTGATGAAAACCTGTCCGGTGTATCAGGAAATTGCCCGGTCCCAGCTCTCCAGCGAAGAGCTGGGCGCGTAAGGAGGTGGAGCAGTCATGAGTCCTATGGGATCGCGCGGAATGCGCGCTGTGGAAAAGAGCAAGCGGGGGATTTTAGGCGTGCTGCGGGAGCTGATGAGCTATTCCCGCAAGCTGACGGCCCCCACCCTGGTGGCGCTGGTGTTTGCCGCCATCGGGGCGGTGCTCACCATCATCGGGCCAGATTTCCTGGGCCAGATCACCGACCTGATGGAGGAGGGGCTGACGGGGGAGATCGACCTGGCCGCCATCGGCCGCATCGGAGTCATTCTCCTGACCATCTACGGGCTGAGCGCCGTGTTCACCTACGCGGAGCACTATATCATGTCCACCATCACCCTGGGCCTGTCCCGGGACCTGCGCCGGGACCTGTCCCGGAAGATCAACGCCGTGCCCATGAACTATTTCAACCGGGTGTCCCACGGCGACATCCTCAGCCGGGTGACCAACGACGTGAGCACCCTGCAGCAGGCCCTGGCCAACAGCATGCCCTCCATCATCAGCGCCTCGGCCCAGTTCGTCGGCTGCCTGGTGATGATGTTTGTCACCGAGTGGCGCATGGCCCTGGCGGCCATCGGCGTGACGGTGCTGGGCTTTCTCATCATGGCCCTGGTTATGCTCCGGTCCCAGAAGTTCTTTGTGGCCCGACAGGAAAACCTGAGCACCCTCAACGGCTACATCGAGGAGATGTACTCCGGCCACGACGTGGTGCGCATCTCCCGGGCCAACGCCAAGATCAAGAACGCGTTCAACGGCATGAACGGCGCGCTGTACGGCGCGGACTGGAAGAGCCAGTTCCTCTCCGGGGCGATGCAGCCGCTGATGAACATTGTGGGCAACCTGGGCTACGTGGTGGTGTGCGTGCTGGGCTCCGCCCTGGCCATGAGCGGGGAGATCTCCTTCGGCGTCATCGTCTCCTTCATCCTATACGTGCGGCTGTTCACCTCGCCCCTGTCCACCCTGGCCCAGGGGATGACCCAGATGCAGACCGCGGCGGCCGCCGGTGACCACATCTTCGACTTTTTGCAGGAAGAGGAGCTGTCCAGGCAGGTGGACTGCCAGCCCGCCCCGGAGCAGGTGCGGGGAGAGGTGGAGTTCAGCCATGTGCGCTTCAGCTACCCGGACAATCCGGAAAAGGTGGTCATCAAGGACTTCTCCGCCCACATCCGGCCGGGGCAGAAGGTGGCCATTGTGGGACCCACCGGGGCGGGCAAGACCACCCTGGTCAACCTGCTCATGCGGTTCTACGAGGTGGACGGGGGGACCATTCAGATCGACGGCGTCCCCACCAGCCAGATGACCCGGGAGAGCGTCCACGACCTGTTCAGCATGGTGCTCCAGGACACCTGGCTGTTTGAGGGCACCGTGCGGGAGAACCTGGTGTACAACAAGTCCGGCGTCACCGACCAGCAGCTGGAGGCGGCTTGCCGGGCCTGCGGCATCTACCACTTCATCGAGACCTTGCCCCAGGGCCTTGACACTGTGCTGGACGACAGCGTGGCCATCTCCGCCGGGCAGAAGCAGCTGTTCACCATCGCCCGGGCCATGGTGCAGAACAACCCCATGCTCATCCTGGACGAGGCCACCTCCTCGGTGGACACCCGTACCGAGCTGATCACCCAGCGGGCCATGGACCAGCTCACCCAGCACCGCACCAGCTTCGTCATTGCCCACCGCCTGTCCACCATCCGCAACGCGGACCTGATCCTGGTGCTCAAGGACGGGGACATCATCGAGCAGGGCACCCACGAGGAGCTGCTGGCCAGGGGCGGGTTCTACGCCGACCTGTACAACAGCCAGTTCGAGAAGGACGCCTGAGCGGGAAAAACCCATCAGCAAGTTGGGGCCCTCCCCCGGCATGGGGAGGGCCCCAACTTGTCGAAAAAGCCTCGTCCGGGGACAGCGATCAGCTCTCCTGGAGGAACAGCCGGCCCAGCAGGCCCCGGAACAGGTCGCCCACGGACAGCCGCTCCACCCCGGCGGAGGCCACCAGGTCAATGGCGTCCACCTGCTCCCCGTCCACCAGAACCGCCAGCTGCCCCAGCTTCTGCCCCTCCTCCACCGGGGCGGCCACGTTATCCGCCAGGGTGATCTGGGTGGTCACGTTCCCTGCCTTGCTTTTCTCCAGCAGGATGACGCACTCCCGGGCGGGGACGGGCTGGACGGTGTCCGCCTGACCCAGCAGCACGGGGACGGGGGGAATGGCCTGATCAGGGTAGACGGGAGTGAGGGCCCAGTTGGCAAAGCCGTAGTTGAGCAGAGCCTTGGCGCTCTCAAACCGGTCGTTGGAGGTGGGCGCGTGCATCACCACGGCGATCAGCTCCATCCCGTCCCGCTCCGCCGTGGCGGACAGGCAGTACAGGGCGGAGTCGGTGGAGCCGGTCTTCAGCCCGGTGGCCCCCTCGTAGTAGAAGATAAGCCGGTTGGTGTTGGACAGTTGGAACTGCCCGTCCCGGAGGGTGTCCATCCAGATGGTGGTGTACTGCCGGATGTCCGGGTGATTCAGAATGAGCTCCCGGCTCATCAGAGCGATGTCATAGGCGCAGGACACATGCCCTTCGGCGGGCAGGCCGGTGCAGTTGTGAAAAACCGTATGTTCCATACCCAGCTCCGCCGCCCGTTGGTTCATCCGCTCCACAAAAGACTCCTCGCTGCCGGCCAGGTGCTCGGCCAGGGCTACGGCACAGTCGTTGGCGGAGGCCACCGCCACCGCCTTCACCATATCGGACACGCTCATGTGCTCGTTCTCCTTCAGCCAGATCTGGGATCCACCCATGGAGCAGGCGTAGGCGGAGGCGGTCACCGTGTCCTCCCAAGACAGGTTGCCTGCGTCGATGGCCTCCATCACCAGCAGCAGGGTCATTACCTTGGTCACCGAGGCGGGCTCGTACTGGGCGTGGGCCTCTTGCTCATAGAGAATAGTGCCGGTGGACTTCTCCATTAACACGGCGCTTGGGGCAGTAATGGACACGCCGCTGGGGGCCTCGTCTGCGTGGGCGTAGGCCGGGACCAACCAGATGAGAGCGGTGGCCAGGGCCAGGGCGGTGATTCGTTTCATGGTTTGAACCTCTTTTCCTCAGGGTTTGTTTCCAGCATGTGAAGTTTTCGCTGGTTCTATGCGCGCGCGGAGCTTGGAAAGAATAGGCGGGGAAAAACCGCGCGGTGCTTGACAGAAAGGGAACAATCTGATATGTATAAGAGGCAACGACCATAAAAAAGGAGTGGAAAGCTATGGAGAAATACGTGTGCGTGTGCGGCTATGAGTACGATCCGGCCGTGGGAGATCCCGACGGCGGCATCGCCCCCGGCACCCCCTTCGCCGATATCCCCGAGGATTGGGTATGTCCCGTGTGTGGCCTGGGTAAGGACGCCTTTAGCCCCGCCTGAGTTGAAAGAGAATAAAAACAGAGCGCGG
>CAJLWS010000069.1 GCA_905210385.1 uncultured Eubacteriales bacterium
CGAAGAACTCGTTGATCAGACCCCCCAGCCGCTCCGCCTTGTCCAGGGCGATGTTGGTGTACCGTGCCCGCAGCTCCGGAGTGATCTGGGGCTCGTCTCGGAGCAGGGTGAGGTAGCCGATGACGCTGGTCAGGGGGGTCTTCAGGTCGTGGGCCAGGTAGACCACCAGGTCGTTTTTCCGCTGCTCCGCCTCCCTCGCCGCCTGGGCGTCCCGCAGGGCCCGCTCCCGGGCCAGGTTGAGCTGGGCGGCGGTGTCCTCCATCCCCTCGGGCAGGGTGATGGGCTCCTGGGTGGGGGTGGCCAGCTGGGCGGCGGCCTGGGTGAGGGCGGCCAGCTGTCCGATGGGCCGGGCCAGGAAGAAGAAGCTGATCACTGCCCAGCCCGCAAGGACAAAAGCAATGCAGACAAAGACAATATAGTTTCGCAGCCAGATGAGGGCACCGTAGAAGGGGGTGAGGGACCAGGGCAGCGAGGCGAAGAAGAGGGTCAGCACAATGGCCACCGCCACCCAAGCCAGCAGAGCCAAGAGGTAAACTCCCCACAGCCGCAAGGTTTTGGCGCGCACCTGACGGCTGACCCGCAGCTGGGGAAGGCTGCCTTTTTTTCGGTTATTCAATGGTGTACCCCACCCCCCACACGGTCTTGATAAACTTGGGCTTCCGGCTAGGCTCGTGCATCTTCTCCCGCAGCCGGGCGATATGGGTCATGACGGTGTTGTTGCTATCCAGATATCGCTCCCCCCACACCGCCTCGAACAGCTCCTCACTGGGCACCACGGTGCCCCGGCGCTCACAAAGGTACCAGAGGATGGAGAACTCCAGGGGTGTCAGAGGCAGCTCCTCTCCGAACAGGACACACTTGTGGGTGGTCCTGGAGATCTGGAGCCCCCGGAAGTCGTATTCCTCCGCCTCTTGCTGGGGTGCAGGAGCGGTGTTGTACCGGGTATACCGGCGCAGTTGGGTCTTCACCCGGGCCACCAGCTCCAAAGGGTTGAAGGGCTTGGTGATGTAGTCGTCCGCACCCAGGGTCAGACCCATGATTTTGTCCATGTCCTCCACTTTAGCTGTGAGCATAATAATGGGAAACAGGTGCCCTTCCCGGATGCGTTGACATAGGGTAAATCCGTCCATATCCGGCAGCATTACGTCCAGAATGGCCAGGTCTAGATGCTGCCGCTCCACGCAGGCCAGGGCATCGGTGGCGTTATAGAACTTGTGGACGGTGTAACCCTCACTTTTGAGATAGACCTCCACCAGGTCGGCGATGGCGGCCTCGTCATCTACCACTAAAATTTCTGCGTTCATCATAGGCCTGCCTTCCTTTTGTTTTCTATCTGCATTTTACCATATTGCCGGGGAAAGGGAAGCATGTACCGCAGCAGGAGATGCAGAGAGACAGGGGCTGCGGGGATGTGCCCTCTGCGCGCATTCGCACCGCAGGGGGATCCGGGATCAGGAAAAGATTGCCGGCTGCAGAACCGGTGACAGCGGCACTGGTACAGACCGAGATGGGCACATATGGGGGTGGGATGTTGAACGAGGAGCTGTCGTGAACGGCTGGCGGGGGACTAAAGCTGCTCCGGATATTCCGCTTGCAATGGAGGATTACCATTTAGAGGCCCATGGTCTAAGTATTACATAGATGTTATAAAATCCCCCATTTTGGGCCATCAGGATCCCATTTCTAGGCATCCAAGGTTCCATATGGGGTAAATAGCAGGAGGATTCCCTCGGAAAAAGTATTTTTTGCTTGTCTTTTGACTGAATTTGAGGGTACCATTTTAGTAGCGGCGCCAGTTGCAGAACAGCGCTGAAATTTTTAGCAAGGAGTGTTGTTTCATGTCCCAGCCAGCGTCCCTCTCATCCCGTGTCACGCTGCGGCCTCTGCCCGGCTCACCGCAGGTGGGCTTTCCCCTTGATGTTCCCGCCCCTCTCCGGGCTGGATCTCAGTTGACTCTGGCCCAATGGCTGCTGTACTGGCTTTCCTACTTGGTGGAACCTCACCGTGCCCGAACCACGGTTTACTGCTACTCCAATATCGTGAAGAACCACCTGATTCCGGCACTGGGCGAGGTGCGGCTCTCAGAGCTTACCCCCTCTATGATTGATGGCTATTACCAATGGTTGAGTAGTGAAAAGAAACTTTCCCCCAACACGATATACAAACACCATATTCTTCTTCACACCAGTCTTCGACAGGCTTACCGGCAAGGCGCCATACTGGACAATCCGGTTCGCAGAGCTACTCCGCCCGGTACCGTACCTGGCTGTTCCCATTACTACACGCCCAAGCAGGTCGCGCAGCTTTTGGCCCTTGTGGAGGGGCACCCGCTGGAGTTGCCTGTCCGACTGGCCTGTTACCTGGGGTTGCGCCGGGGAGAGATTTTAGGGCTGCGCTGGAGAGACGTGGACCTACAGAGCGGACTTATCTTTGTACGGCAGGTACGTACCACTATCGGCCATCGAATTGTGGTCAAGCAGCCAAAAACCGCCGGGAGTACCCGGACCCTGTCCATCCGATCCTTAAACAGCCTGCTGCCTATGCTTCGGGAGATGCTGCGTACGCGGACGCAGCGAAGTCATTTCTGCGGACCTGATGACTACATCGTTCTAGATTCCAGGGATCAACCTTGGCACCCCAATTCTCTGACCACTACTTTCACCCGATTCGCCGCGGCCTGCGGACTGCCTCCGATTACCCTTCATGGCCTGCGCCACACCTTTGCCAGCATGGCCAGCAACGCCCGGGTCCCCATGTACCAGATCAGCCGGGCCATGGGCCACAGCAGCCCCACAACGACCCAACGCATTTATACACATCTGTTCGACCTGACTCATGGCGAAGTATTGGCTGCGGTGTCCGCCGCGATTCCAGCGCCGAAGGCATCCAAGCGGATGCTGGACAAGGTCAAGCGCCGCCGGCGACATTTTCCCGGCCGGCCTGGCTGATCCAGGAAGACCTATGCGCAAAACGCCGGCAGACTCCAACAGCCCGCCGGCGTCCGTTCTTTCTCATGGTTTGATGTTACCGCCTCTATTCCAGCGCTTCTGGGGTGAATGAATCTGTGGGCAGAATCTGGCTGAAAGCGACTAGCTCTGCGCAGAATCCGCCGGAGGCATAAAGCCGGGACGGACTATCCAGGTGGCTGACGGGTAAATCCAGCCGCAGAGGCAGCGTAGCCACCAAAGCTGCCCGCGCTCCGTTTACGGTGCCCGCGACCAAACTTCCCCCATGCAGCTCCGCGATTTGTCGGGCCAAGGGTAGCCCCCAACTGCTCGGCAGAGTCTCTTCCCGGGGAAAAAGCAGTTGGACCAAATCCTCTGGCGGAATCTGTGTGCCTGTGCCGCACACCGTAAAGCAGGCGGTATCCTCCTGCTTTGCCAGGGAGAGCGAAACCTCGCCTCCCGGCTGGGCGGCCACACAGATCAGCTCCAGCAACATTTGTTGAACCAAGCCTTGGTCTACAGTAGCCATCAGGACTTTTGGACCCCGATATTCCAAGCTTACCCGAGCGCCCAGCAGGATTCCCCGGGCATGTTCTGCCAGTTCCCTGGTCCACACACCCAGATCGGTTGGGACAGGAAAGACACGGATCTCATCCTCTTCAGTCAACCGATTGAGCAGCTCCATCTGACCCACAGTCCGGAGCATCCGGCAGATGCCCTGGTTGAGGACTGCCAGATAGGCGCGGGCACGATCTCCACTGGTGGTCTGCTCCAACATCTGGCTGGCTGCCGTAATATCAGACAGCTGCAACCGCAGTTGCGCGGCCGTTCCGGTCACGCTGGCTGCCAATGTCTCTCGGTCCATCCCGTTTACCTCCCTCACATCCTGCCTTTTCCATAGTGTATGTGCAACGACTCGGTTATTCCCGTGGAAAAATCTGCGCCTCTTGCCAATACTGCCTCCACATTCAGAACGGGTTCGATGTAACAGGTTTTCCGTTTATCCACAAGCGAAAGCCCGGCTTTCCGCGTCAGTCCGCAAATTTCTTATCCAGCATGGCGGCCACTCCGGCCAGAGGATTGGGGGAATACTCCTCCAGCCGGCCCTCGTCCATGGCGCGGGAAAGGGCTGGGTCCAGGGGCAGCTTGGCCAGCACCGGCAGGGACAGATGGGCGCCCAGGGCGTCAATCGTACTCTCGCCGAAGATGGGGTGCCGCCCGCCGCAGTCAGGGCACTGGAAGTAGCTGTAGTTCTCCACCAGGCCCAGCACCGGCACGTCCATCATCTCGGCCATTTTCACCGCCTTGGTGACGATCATTCCCACCAGGGTCTGGGGTGCGGTCACCACGATGACCCCGTCCACGGGCAGGGACTGAAATACCGTCAGGGGCACGTCGCCGGTTCCGGGAGGCATATCCACGAACAGGTAGTCCAGGTTTCCCCACACCACGTCTGTCCAGAACTGTTCCACTGCTCCGGCAATCACGGGCCCCCGCCACACCACAGGATCGGTTTCCCGCTCGGTGAGCAGATTTAAGCTCATCAGCTCAACTCCGCCCCGGCTGACGGCGGGAAAGATGCCCAGATCGCTGCCCCCGGCCCGCTCATGGATGCCGAAGGCTCGGGGAACAGATGGACCTGTGATATCCGCGTCCAACACGCCGACTTTTTTCCCGTAGGCAGCCATGGCTGCGGCGAGGGAACAGGTGACGGTAGATTTTCCTACACCGCCCTTACCGCTGACTACCGCGATTACTTTTTTAATATGGGAAAGCTCATTGACCGGCTTACGCAGGTCCTGCGGCGTCTGCCGCTCCCCGCAGTTGGCACCGCAGGAGGAACAATCGTGGGTACATTCGCTCATTGATCATCGCATCCTTTCCCTGCCTTTAAAAATACACAGGCAGGCAAAAATTTTCTGCAAAATACCTTGACACGCGAGGTATCTTGTGATATCCTTGTCTTGTAAATTACATCGACTGGTGAAGTATATCTGATTTTGAGAAGGGGGCTAGCATGATGAAACGGCATCCGCGCTATCCGGATCCCAAGGTTCAGCCTGTGGAGCGGCAGTGCCGCGTGCGCCGGAAAATCCCGCAGACAGGAGATCCCTTTTACCTTGGCGAGGCCATCTGGTATCAGAGAACACACTTTTTAGGTTGAGAAAGGAGGCCGCAGCAGCTATGTCCATTTCCGCCGATACCTTACGCGGGCATACAGATACTATTATTCTAACACAACTCATCCGCGGGGACAACTATGGTTATGAGATCAACAAAAATATCCAGCAGCGCACCGGCGGCCAGTACGGCTTCAAGGAGGCCACCCTGTACACCGCCTTCAAGCGGCTGGAGCAGAACGGGCTCATCACCTCCTACTGGGGGGCGGAGGGCCCTGGAGCCCGGCGCCGCTACTACTCCATCACAGAGGCCGGGCGCAAACAGTGGGAGGAAAACATCCGGGAATGGGAAAACACCCGGGCCCTGCTGGACGCGCTGATTTCCATCGAGGAGGAATAAAAGCTATGGAAACCATGAAACTGAGATTTACCACCGCCGTGGCCGGCAAGCTGGCTGCCGCGCCCCACTCCACTGCCAAGTCCGAGCTCATCGAGGAACTGTCCGACAACCTGTACCACCGCTATCTGGACCTGACCGCGGCGGGGGTGCCCCGGGAGGAGGCCTATCAGCAGGCGCTGGACTGCCTGGGAGACACCGGCGAGCTGGTGGAGTACCTCAACAGTCTCCAGCCCGATGAGTCCCTGCCCGAGCTGCTGCTCCGGCCCGACCAGGGGGACAGCGGCCAGCTGGATGATCTGCTGAAAAATGTGGAGGAGATCGTCAAGGGCGCGCTGGACAAGGCCAAGGGCGCCCTTCGGGACGCCAAGAACATCGCCGAGGATAATCTGGGCATCTCCGCCGATGACCTCGCCCGAGAGACTAAGGAGAAGGTGGGCCAGGCCTTCCAGAAGGCCAAGGACGTGGTGGGCGCCGCTGTATCTTCCCGGGAGCCGGAGGCGGGCCAGTCCCCGCAGGATCCGGAGCGGGAGGCCGCCGGGGACGGCGCCTCCGAGCGCTCCGAGGAGGGTGGAGACGGGCAGGACGCCTCCCACAGCTGGCAGTTCTCCGTGGGCTATGACCGGGACCGGGGCGGCTTCTTCACCCAGTGGGAGAACTCCAGGGCCGGAGAGGGCGGCAGCGTTCCCATCCCCCTGGATGAGCCCATCTTCGGTCAGGCCCTCACCGGCTTGGACGTGCAGGTGTCCGGAGACGTAAACATCCGGCTGACCGAGGCGGAGGACGGAGACGTAGTCATCCGCGGCGATGTGGAGCTGCTGGAGGCCTTCCGCTCCGAGGACGGCGTGCTCACCATCCGCCAGGACGGCAAGACTGCCAGTTCTGCCTTCTTTTTCCGCCGGGGGCTGTACTCCGCCGATGTCAGCCTGGCCCTGCCCAGGCGCTGGTGGAAGTTCATCCGCGTGTCCACCGCTGACGGCGACGTGAACCTCTCCGGCGACGTGGCTTTGGGCCTGGTGTCCGTCAAGACCGCCAGTGGCGACCTGGACGGCCGCCTGCCCCAGTGCGAGTGCTTCTCCTTCAAGTCCGCCAGCGGCGATCTGGAGTGGGAGGGCTGCGCCGACGAGCTCCAGGCGGAGACCGTCAGCGGCGATCTGACCTTCCGCGGCCAGCTGTCCCGGATCGGGAAGCTGTCCTGCAAGAGCGTCAGCGGCGACATAGACTGGGAGGGGACCGCCCAGGAGGCCCAGTTCCAGACCGTCAGCGGCGACATCCTGGCCAACGGCCAGCTGGGCCAGGTCCAGGCCACCAGCGTCAGCGGCGAGGTGGAGGTGGCCGGCGCGGTGGCCGGCGGCGCGCGCTGCTCTTCCTCCAGCGGCGGCGTCCGTTTGGAGAGCGCCGCGCTGCCCCAGCGCATGGACCTATCCTCCAAGTCCGGGGACTGCGAGGTCCGTATCCCCGACGCCGGCCCCTTCACCGTCCACTTCAAAACCACCAGCGGCCGTTTCCAGTCCGATTTCTTCACCGGAAACATGGGTGGACGGCACAACACCTTCACCTACCGCGAGGATGACGCCGCGGACGGATCCGTCCCCACCTACCGGATCTCCAGCGTCAGCGGCAACCTGTATCTGTATCAGTACTGAGGAGGGAGTCCAATATGCCCCCCGCCCTGTGGTTTGCCATCGGCGCGGCGATCCTGTGCGCCGCGGTCACCCTATACTCGAATCGCAAGAGGAAGAAATAGTCCTCAAACATCTGGAAGGAAAGCGTGATGTATATGAAACGGCTCTATCGCACCACCAGCTCGGACGCCGTCCTGTGCGGCGTGTGCGGCGGCATCGCCCGGTATCTGGGCGTGGACTCCACCGTGGTTCGGCTGCTGACCGTCGTGTTGGTATTCGTCTTTGGCCTGTCCTTATGGGTCTATGTCATCGCCGCGCTGCTCATGCCCAAGGAGAGCGCCAGCTGGTGACCCGCCCCACCCCTCCGCAACCGCGGAACAGCTTCCCCCGTCATTGATAACACAAACCGGCGCCGCACTTCCGCGGCGCCGGTTTGTTCTTGTTATTG
>CAJLWS010000070.1 GCA_905210385.1 uncultured Eubacteriales bacterium
CGGCGCCGCTGGCCCGGTAGACCTGCATCTCGATGTCCTCGGGGCGGATCTCCACCTCCACGTCCTCGGGCAGGTCGGGCATGACCTCCACAGAGGCGAAGGAGGTCTGCCGCCGGGCGTTGGCGTCAAAGGGGGAGATGCGCACCAGCCGATGTACCCCGTGCTCACTCTTGAGATAGCCGTAGGCGTGGGGGCCCTCGATGCGGATGGCGGCGGACTTGATGCCCGCCTCGTCCCCGTCCTGATAGTCCAGGATGGTGTAGGTCAGGCCGTGGCGCTCCGCCCAGCGGGTGTACATGCGGTAGAGCATCTGGGCCCAGTCCTGGGCCTCGGTGCCGCCGGCCCCTGCCTGGAGGGAGACGATGGCGGGGTTGTCGTCGTACTCCCCGCTGAGCAGGGTTTCCAGCCGGGCGCTCTCCATGTTTTGCACCAGGGCCTCATAGCCCTGCTCCACCTCGGGGATCAGGGAGGCGTCCTCCTCCTCGTTGCCCATCTCGCACAGCACCAGCAGGTCCTCCCAGCTGGACAGCCGCTTCTGCTGGGCGCTCACCTTGCCCTCCAGCTGGCTGATGCGCTGCTGGACCTTCTGGGCCTTCTCCACGTTGTTCCAGAACCCATCGGAGGCGGACTCCGCCTGGAGCATGTCCAGCTCCCGCTCCGCGCTATCTAAATCCAAAGACTGTCCCAGCCGGTCCAGCTCGGGCTTCAGGTTGTTCAGCCTGACCTTATATTCATCAAATTGCAGCATGAATGTCATCCTTTTTCTGCCATTTTGGCGTAATCTCGTAGCGTAAATTATATAAAATAATATTCCGGTTGTAAAGAGGAAAAGGGGGATTTCAGCTGGAGGAAGATTGACATGGGGGAAAAAGGAGGGTACAATGGCAGAAAAACAGGAGGGAGCGGCATGGATTTTGAGAAGCTGGCGGCTTACCGGAACGCACACAACCCCTTTGCCAGAAAGCTGGGGATCCATCTGGAGGAGATCCGCCAGGGCTATGCCCGGGCGGTGAAGACGGTGGAGCCGGAGGAGACCAACCCTGTGGGAGTGCCCCATGGCGGGGTGTACTTCACCATGGCGGATGTGGTTTGCGGTGCGGCGTCCTCATCTAAGGGGTACATGACAGTGACGGTAAACGCCCTATATAATTTCCTGCGCAGCGCCAAGGTAGGGGACCGACTCATCGCCGAGGGGCGCGAGATCAAGCACGGCAGGACGGTCAACGTCTATGAGGCCAGGATCACTGACCAAGATGGTGCGCTGTTGGGTACGGGGACCTTTACCTTTTACCAACTGGATCAGAAAATCCCGTTGTGAACGGGGGACAAAGCGACAAGGAGCACGGCCGCTTCGGTGCCGTGCTCCTTGTGCTGTCTATCTCTGACTGATGTAAGGGTCAGTCTGGCCCCAAAAAATGAGATCGTCAATGTCCTGGGGAGGCGTATGGGGCTCCTGCCGGACGGGGTTCTCTGTCATGGTTGCATCGCTCCTTTTTCTGTTTCACATAGGCTCTGAAATTTGCCGTATACAGAGCATTATATGCACGAAGGGATGCAACGATGCGGGAAATCCGCCGACAATTTCGGAAAAATTTCAGTTGGCTCAGCCCAGCTCCTCCAGAGCCAGCAGGGCGGCCCCCAGGGCGCCGCACAGGTCGGGCTCCCGGGGCAAGAAAATGGGTGCGCCCAGCTGCTGCTCCAATGCCCGAACTACCCCCAGGTTTCGGGCCACCCCACCGGTCATCATGTAGGGGGGATGTCCCCCTGCCCGCTTGACCATGGCGGCGGTGCGGGCGGCGATGGATTTGCACAGGCCGTGGATGATGTCACTGGCGGAGTGGTTGTCGGCGATGAGGGAGATGACCTCCGACTCGGCAAAAACGGTGCACATGCTGGAGATGGTAAGATCCTGTTTCCATTCCAGTCCCCGGCGGCTCATCTCCGGCAGATCCAGCTCCAGGGTACGGGCCATCATCTCCAGAAACCGCCCGGTGCCGGCGGCGCACTTGTCGTTCATGATGAAGCCGCTCACCGCACCCGCCTCGTCCAGGCAGATCACCTTGCTGTCCTGGCCGCCGATGTCGATGATGGTGCGGGCCTGGGGATGGAGGAAATAGGCCCCTCGCGCGTGGCAGGTGATCTCCGTCTTGGAGGCGGTGGCAAAGGGGATGTTGCTCCGGCCATAGCCGGTGGCCAGCACGGCGGCGAATCCCTCCGGGCCCTGGCCCAGCTGACGGCACACCTCCTCCAGGGCGGCTTTGGCTCCGTTCTGGGCCTTGGCTCCGGTGCGCACCACGGCGGAGGCCAGGATCTCCCGCTCCTGATTGAGAACGACCATATTGGTGGAGGTGGAGCCGCTGTCGATGCCGGCGTACAGGGCGCCGGCAGGTTTGGGGGAGGTACTCACCGCCGGAGCCTGGACCGGTTGAAGGTTCAGGCGCTCCACAAAGGCCTCCAGCCGGGTGGACAGCTGCCCTGCGGGTTGGGGGGTGAAGTCGGACTCCAGCTTGATCATGGGCAGGGAGAGAGTTTTCTGCAGCTGGGCGTACTCAAAGCCGTAGTAGTCACAGAACTTTACCGTGTGGTAGATGATCCCCTTCAGCCCCGGGTGCTCGGTGAGGGACTGGCGTCCGGCCAGGTCCGCCATGCGCAGGCAGGGGGGCATGGACAGCAGCGCCCCGGCGTACCACTCCATGAGATTTTCAAAGGGGATGGTTTCCGCATCTTTGGGCAGGGGTGGGAGGGCTCGGTTGCCCGAGCAGGTGAGGTCCGCTACTGGAAGGGGCAGCCTGCCCCGGATGAAGGTGAGCAGCGGCGCGCTCATCCGGGCGCCCAAAACCGCCAGGAAGGGACCTTGGGGCAGAGGGGGGGCGTGGGCCTGGGCGCAGGCGGACAGAAAGACCTCCCGCTGGAATCGCACGCCGGTGTGGGCGCTGTACTCCCCCGTCAGGCGGACCAGCTCATCCCGCAGACGGGCTTTGGCGCAGGGTCCATCCTGGTGGGGCAGGTCCAGCAGCCGCAGGTACCGGTGACTGCCCCGGCCCTCTAAGGCGTCATGCACCCGGCGGATGGAGTCGCAGCAGTCGGTGAGCAGCAGTTCGTCCACCCGGCAGCCCTGCTGGAGCACCGCCTTGGCGTGGCAGCATAGGTTGGCGTGGGTGAGGCCCTCGGCCTGCTCGTAGGTTTCCTCCTCCCCGTCCAGCAGGAGAGGCTGGCCTCCCAGGGCCTCCAGCAGCTCGACGGGGGTGTATTTGCAGGTGTATCCGATCATGGGGCGGTTCCCTCCAGTTGCTCTAAAAAGGCGGAGACCCGGGTGGACATCTGGCCGTCAGCCACATTCCGGCTGTCGCAGCCGTCCCCGTCCAGCACTAAGGTGGGCAGACCGTGGGCCTCGAAGGTTGTCTTGGCCAGCTGGGACAGGCCCATGGTCTGCTTACACCCCCAGTGACAGAAGACGATGACTCCCTCTGCCCCGGCCTGGAGGGCCGTCTCCAGGCTGGCCTGGATCCGCCGCTGGGCGGGGCCGTTGTTGATGCTGTACACCACCCGGCGGGCCATGCTTTCATAGGGGTGTTCCGGGTCCATCTCCCCCAGGTAGTCGATGGCCAGGTCGGTGCCCACCAGCTCGCACCGGTCCCCCTCCAGCAGGTCCTTCATGGAGTCCTGCCAGTTGGGCAGGGTGTGCATCCAGAACACCCGCCTCCGGCCCCGGTCGGGGGGCGGGGCGGCCTTGGCGCAGGAGAGCAGCCGCTGGAGATATTCCTCCGCCTCCGGCCGGCCCAGCATGACATGGTTGGCGATGAGGGAGCACAGCTCCCCGGTCATGGTGGTGTTCAGGGATACCTGCCCCCGTACGGCCAGGAAGGCCCGCTGGGCCTGGATGGTGCGGCGGGAGCGGTCCACGGCGGCGGCCAGAGCGTCCTCGCTGAGCTTCCGGCCGCTGAGCGCCTCCATCTGGGCGGTAACCTGCCGCAGCTGATCCGCCACGTAACCTACGGCATCCTCGTTTACCTGGTCGGGCACGTCGATGGCCACGTGGGGCACCTGATACTGCCCGGCCAGCTGTCGGAAGGACAGTTGGTTGGCGTCGCAGGCCAGAGTGGTATTGGCAATGAGCAGGGGAGCGGGCATCACCCCGGTGAGCCCTGCCCCCAGCAGGGTCTTGTGATAGGAACAGAAGCTTTCAGGTACGCCGGCCTCCTCCGCCGCCTGGGAGAAGACGTGCTGGCAGGCGGTGCAGGCCAGGTAGGCGGACAGCCCCTCGGGGAACATGGGCTGCAGGCCCAGGGCATGGATCATCTCGCAGGGGAAGAAAATGTTCACCATCACCGCCTGCTTCGGGCGGCGGAAGGAGTCCACCAGGGTACCGGCCACGGCGGCATTCATCCGGTCATAGGCGGAGCGTACGCCGGGCTTCCGGCTGCAGCCGGAGGAAAAGCGCACCCAGGAGTAGGCGGCGTTGAGCAGCCGGCGGGCGCTCTGGGGGCCGCGGAGCGTCTGCTTTTCAATGATGCTGCCCAGCGTCTGAATGTACGGTTTCATAGGGGACCTCACCTTGCAGGCTCGAAGAATTGTTAAAAAAAGTAAAGGGCTTGCCACCACTGCGGCAAGCCCCGGAAAATACGGACTATTCGGCGGAGATCATATAGTAGTAGACGGGTTGGCCGCCGGACAGCAGGGTGATCTCGGCGTTGGGACACAGCTGCTGGAACAGCTCCAGGGCTTTGCCGGCGTCCTCCTCGGAGACATCCTCGCCGTAGAAGATGTTGATGAAGTCCGCCTGCTGCTGGCTATCGGCCAGGGCCAGCTTTTCCAGCAGATCGGGCAGTTCGTGAGCGGTGCCGAACAGCTGACCGTCGGCCAGGGCCATATAGTCCCCCTCCTTGATGGCGAAGCCGTCAAAGTCGGAGTCCCGGGCGGCGTAGGTGACCTCGCTGGTGCGCACGTTGGCCATAGCATCCTTCATGGCATCCACATTGGCGTTCACCCCGGCGTCGGGATCCATCACCAGCATGGCGGACACCCCCTGAGGGACGGTGCGGGTTGGAATGACCACCACCTGCTTGCCCTCAACCAGGCCCACGCACTGCTCCGCGGCCATGATGATGTTCTTGTTGTTGGGCAGTACGAACACGATCTCCGCCGGGGTACGGGCCACTTCCCGGAGGATGTCCTCGGTGGAGGGGTTCATGGTTTGCCCGCCGGAGATGACGCCATCCACCCCCAGGTCCCGGAAGACGGAGGCCATGCCCGCCCCGGCGCACACGGCCACCACGCCGTACTTCTTCTCGGCGGGGGCGATGGCGGGTTCCTCCTGGCCGGACTGCTCCAGGGCGGCCTCCACCATATCCAGATCGTCGGTACTCTGGGGTGTGCGGCCGGCGGCCATGTCCTCATACTGGGTGCGCATGTTCTCGATCTTGGCAAGCTCCAGGGTGCCGTACCGCTGGCCCTCGGTGAGGGCGGCGCCGGGAATGTCAGTGTGGACGTGGACTTTGAAGGACTCGTCGTCCTCACCGATGACCAGGCTGTCGCCGATGCCGTTGAGGTAGGAGCGGAAAGGGGTCAGGTCCACGTTGGGGGCGCGCTTGCGCACGATGAATACCGTGTCGAAGGTAAAGGTGATCTCCTCGTCCCCCAGGTGGGCGAAGTCCGCCTTCTCCTGGACGGCGCCTTCCTCCCGCAGCTCCGGGGCGGGGATGCCCCGCAGCTCGTCCAGCATGCCCTGGAGGATGATCAGGTAGCCCTTGCCGCCGGCATCCACCACCCCGGCCTTCTTCAGCACAGGGTTCTGGTTGATGGTGTCGGCCAGGGCCACCTCTCCCTCGGCGATTGCACACTCCAGCACATACTCGGCGCTGTTCTGCTCCTGGGCGGCCTCCATGGCCCGCTGGGCAGCCAGTCGGGACACGGTGAGGATGGTGCCCTCGGCGGGCTTCATCACCGCCTTATAGGCGGCGCTCACCCCCTCATTCAGGGCGGCGGCCAGTACTACACCGTCAGCGGTGTCATGCTCCTTCAGTCCCTTGGATACCCCCCGAAACAGCAGGGAGAGGATGACGCCGGAGTTGCCACGAGCCCCCCGCAGCAGGGCGGAGGCGTTGGTGGAGGCGGCCTGGCTGATGGTATGGGTGGGCTTTTTCTTGGCCTCGGCGGCGGCGGTGCCGATGGTGAGGGACATATTGGTGCCGGTGTCCCCATCGGGGACGGGGAAGACGTTCAGTTCGTTGATGCTCTGCTTCTGCGCGCTGATGGCCGCGGCGGCATGGACCACCATGCGTTGGAACAGGGAACCGTCAATGATGTCGATCATAATTCGGATATTTCCTTTCTGTCTGTCCCGGGATCACCCGATGACCATAAAATCCACGCAGACGGTGACGCTGCGCACCTCAATGCCAGTCAGGCGGTTGACGTTGTATTTGACCTCGCTCTGGATGGAGCGGCTGACCGCCATCAAATTCACGCCGTTGTCCACAATGATATGCAGTTCAATGGAGATGGAATCATCCTCATGGTAGATGATTTTGACGCCCTTGGACATAGACTCCCGGCGCAGCAGGTGGACCAAACCGTCGGTCTTGGAGCGGAAGGCCATACCCTTGACGCCGTAGCAGCTGGTGGCCACCGCGCCGGTGATGCAGGTAAATACGTCGCTGGCAAAGCGAATGCGGCCCTTCTCGGTTTGTATCTTCATGGAACCCTTCCTTTCTTTGGGTTATATTGCGGAGAGCGCAGAATCTCATATGTTCATACATTGTATTCCATTTCAGAGGAAAAAACAAGGGGGTTTTACGTCGGTTGAGGAAGGCGAACGAAAAGAACGTGTGGAAACGCGTTCCGGCGGCGGGCGGGAGTGATCAGATTTGCTGTTCGCCCACGGGAAATTTCAAAGAACACTTGTAATTTCCACCATAATCGTGTAAACTATACCTTGACTATGAAACGCAAAAGGAGGAACTGAAATGAAAGCTGCCCGCTGCATTCTGAAAGCCGCTGCGCTGGTCGCTGTGCTGGGCGCTGCGGTCTGCGTCGTCGCGGCCTATTGGGATAAGATCGTGGATGCGTTCTATGCCCTGGCGGATAAGGTGGAGGAGAAAAAGGCCAACTGCTTCTGCTCCTCCGAGTATGACGACTACGACGACGGAGAACTGTAAAGGATCTGACTCTGAAAAATCCCCGGCCGGCAGGCCGGGGATTTTTGTCCGTCGGAAAAGGCGAAGGCCTTTTCCGACGGGTAGGTTGCGGCCCGCCGCAGCGCTCGTCGTCGCAAAGTACGCGGTGCTTCGTTTCCGCTCAAGGCGAAAACTCCGCCCGCTTCCTTGCTCCTCCTCGCCCCACGCAAACCGCCTTGCTGGGTTTGCGCGGGGACCCCATAGATTGCCACGCGCATGTCGCGGCAAAAAACGGATTTCATCTTTTTCGCGCCTGCGGGCGCGAACTCTGCGAGGCTTTTGCAACAGCCTTAAATCCCGGCTCCCCGGCAGATGGCCGGG
>CAJLWS010000071.1 GCA_905210385.1 uncultured Eubacteriales bacterium
CGCCGACCGCGGGGAGAGAAGGAGCAAGGAAGCAGGGGGGTCCTCAGACAATAATCCCCCCGGATGTATCCTGCTCTCCTACATCTGGGGGGATTTGTCACTGTCCGTTTTTAGTAGATCTGCTCATTTCCTGCATGGGGGAGCGTTCTCCGACTGCCTATACTTACTGGAGTGGTTTAGATGTTGCAACGGGTCCTTCCCGCAATGGGGCAGAGAACTAGCTTCTGCCGGAGAGTTCGTTTTCTTTTCTAAGGTGAAGGAGACTCCAGGCGTGAGCCCATACCCAGCATTCCGGTTAGATACCTACCGCTGATCCAGAGGAAGGTAGGGACGCTGGGAACATACGGCCTTATAGGCGGGGCGAATGATCCGGCCTGAAGAGGCGAACACCTCCTCGATCCGGTGGGCACACCAGCCTACGACGCGGGCGATGGCGAACAAGGGAGTGTACAATTCTGGGGGAATGTCCATCATCTGATACACGAACCCGGAGTAAAAGTCTACGTTGGCGCACATTGCCTTCTCCTGTCCGGTTATCCGGTGGAACAGCTCTGGAGTCAGCCGTTCCACCGTTTCAAACAGCTCGAACTCGTCCAGCATTCCTTTCTTCTCTGCCACCTTTCGGGCGAATTTCTTCAGCAGCACAGCCCGGGGATCGGAGAGGGAGTAGATGGCGTGACCCATACCGTAGATCAGGCCGGAGCGGTCTCCCGTCTCCCGGCGCAGCAGTTTTTCCAGGTAGGAGGAAACTTCTTGCTCGTTCTTCCAATCGGCAACATCCCGCTCAATATAGCGGAACATCTCCATGACCTTCTTGTTGGCGCCGCCGTGCCGGGGGCCCTTCAGGGAGCCCACAGCGGCAGCAATGGCGGAATAGAGATCCGTACCAGAGGAGGACAGCACCCGGCAGGTAAAAGCGGAGTTATTGCCGCCGCCATGTTCCATGTGGAGTACCAGGCACAGGTCCAGCAGCCTGGCCTCATCCTGGGTGAAGTGGTTGTCATGGCGCACAGAGTAGAGGAAGTTTTCCGCCAGGCTCAGCCCTGCCTGGGGACGGTGGAGGTACAGCGACTCATTGTCATAGTAGTGGCGTTTGCAGGCGAAAGCATGGGCCACGATTACCGGAAAGCGGGCAATGAGCTGAATGGCTCGGAGAAATTCTGCGTCCAGACTGCCGTTTTCTGGATCTGGATCATAGGAGTACAGCGCCAGAGTAGACCGGGCCAGCTTGTTCATCACATCAGGGCTAGGCGCCTTAAGGATCATATCCTCGGTAAATCCGGAGGGCAGAGTGCGGTAGCGGTCCAGCATGGAGCGGAAGGCATCCAGCTGTTTCCGGTCCGGTAGGCTGCCGAACAACAGCAGATAGGCGGTTTCCTCAAAGCCAAACCGGCCCTCGCGGGTGAAACCGTCGATCAGATGTGTGACATCAATGCCCCGGTAAATCAGCTGACCGGGTGCGGGAACCTTTTCCCCATCTTGAATATAGTAGCCCCGGACGTTGCCAATCTGGGTGATGCCGGCCATCACGCCGGTGCCGTCGGCATTGCGCAGGCCCCGCTTCACGCCGTAGCGTTCATACAGGTCAGGAGAGATGCGGTTCTGATTGATGTACTGACTGCATATGTCTTGAAGGAAGGACAAGGATTGAAGGTCCATGGCCTTTGATGTTTCATTGAGATACATAGGGCACCTCCAAGCGTGCGGATTCTGATGGAATCCTCCTCAGTATAGCGCAATGGTTTGGCGGAGTCAATGCGAAAGCAACCGGAAATATTCCAGTTGCATTCATAGTGATATGGATAAAAGGCAAGGAGGGAAGAAAATTCTTGCAAATTTCTGAGCGCTGGAAACCTGTGCGCCGGGCCTTTGCCTGGGGGGGGATTTTGGGGGCGCTGCTGTTTTTGCTTCCGCTGATTTTTCTGGGGTTGGAGGGAGAAGAGGTGGCGGTGCTGCCGCCGGAACCCACTCCGGTAACAAGCGAACAGTCCGCTGGAGTCTGGGACGAGGCCCAGAAGCTGAGGGTTCTCCAGGAGGATGGGACGGTGGAGGAGATGGCTCTGTCCGACTACCTGTGGAGGGTGGTGGCCGCCGAGATGCCGGCCTCCTTTGAGCCGGAGGCGCTGCGGGCCCAGGCGGTGTGCGCCCGCACCTATAGCCTGTGGAAGATGGCTGCAGGCAGCCACGGGGAGGATGGGGCGGACCTGTGCACCGATTCCGCCTGCTGTCAGGCGTACATCGAACCGGAGGAGGCGGCGCAGAACTGGGGGGATCAGACCCAGGCGTATACGGAGAAGATCGCTGCTGCAGTCGCGGACACGGATGCCCAGGTCATCACCTATGACGGTCAGCCCATCCAGGCGGTATTCTTCTCCTCCTCCACAGACAGCACCGAGGACGCAGCCCAGGTGTGGGGCAGTAGCCTGCCCTACCTGGTGTCGGTGTCCAGTCCCGAGGGGGAGGAGGTGCCCAACTACCACTCCACGGTGACCCTGCCTGCCGACGAGCTCAAGGCACTGGTAGCGGAGGAGTATTCGGCCGCAGACTTGTCGGCGGACCCGTCAGAGTGGATCACCAACGTGAGCTATAACGCCTCCGGCCGAGTGGCCAGTTTGGAGGTGGGGGGAGTCGCCATGAGCGGCGGCGCAGCCAGGACCCTGTTCGGCCTGCGCTCGGCCTGCTTCCAGGTGGAGGAGTCAGAGGGGGTCTTCACCTTCTCCGTCACCGGGTATGGCCACGGCGTGGGCATGAGTCAGTACGGGGCCAACGCCATGGCTGGGTCGGGCAGCAGCTGGCAGGAGATCCTGACGCACTACTACACCGGTGTGAGCATTGAAAACTGGTCCGGTTCTGAAGGAGAGGTATAGGAGCTGGAATATTTGTCCAGAATGGACATAGAGTGCTATATGGAAAGGAAGTGAGCAGTCATGGCGGAAGCAGTGAAGTTCAGGCGACGCCGGGTGCTGACCCCGGAGGAGGAGGAACGGCAGCAGCTGATGGAGGAGATGGCCCAGACCAGGCTGCTGCTCAATCAGGCCTACGCGGATTTCAATGTGCAGAGCGATCCTGATCTGATAGATTCCTGCGTGTTTACCATCAACGCGCTGCGCAGCCGACATTCCTACCTGGTGCGGCAGATGAAACTGCTGGAGACCAGGAAAGGGGATGTGGGATGAGTGGTTGGGCCTGGGCAGGGGTGGCGGCTGCCGCCCTACTGGCGCTAATTTTGGCCAGACGTCCTCTGGGAGCGCTGGGGCGACTGCTGGGTCGGTCAGGCCTGGGCCTGGCGTTCCTGTGGATCTTCCAGTCTCTTGGCAGCTGGATGGGTGCCCAGCTGGGAGTGAATCTTTTGAATGCATTGGTTCTGGGGGTGCTGGGTATTCCTGGTTTTGCGCTTCTTTTAATGGTGCAATGGCTTGTTTCCTAACAAAAACTTAACATTTCTTGTGCTTTTTGGGGTGGAAACAGGAGAGAGGCTGTGATATGATAAAAATGAAAGAGAGCATACAGGCCAGGGAGCGGCCAGATCGGGTCGTAGCCAGGGGCTGAGCGCGGGAATTTGATGAGCCGGACGGTGTGTGGGATGGCAAGAAGATATACAAGAGGATACCGCGCCCATCGAGGGCGAAGAAGGGGCAGCACGGTACTGAAGGTGATCATTGTGCTGCTGCTCATTCTACTGGTTGCGGGTATTCTGTTCATCGTTTTTTTGGGGCGGTATGTGGAGTACACAGATAGCGGGGTTCGGGTTAATCTGCCCTGGCTCCAGGAAGGAGAGCCGGAAGGACCGGCCGCTACGGACCCTGTGGTCATCATTACGGAGGATCCCGTCCAGTCACCAACCCATGGGCAAGCAGTGAGGACCTTGGATGAGATTGGCGTGGTGGAGGTCACCGCGCAGCAGCTGGCAGATGGCAGCGCCGCCCAGGCGGTGGCGGCGGCCGGCGGCAATGCTCTGGTGGTGGAAATGAAGGGAATAAACGGCCGGCTGGCCTGGGTGTCCCAGACAGGGCAGGCGGCTGCCCTGGGGGTCAATGCCCAGGATGACAGTGTGGCCCAGGCTGTGTCCGCCCTGGCACAGGAGGACGGGCTCCATCTGGTGGCGCGGATCTCCTGCTTCCGGGACCAGGCCTTGGCCAGCGCCGGGGTGGGCGGCCCGCTGATGACTCAGGGCGGGAACATCTGGTATGACGCCTCCGGCTATCGATGGGTCAGCCCGGTGTCCCAGCAGGTGCGGGACTATCTGGCCCAGCTGTGCGTGGAGCTGGCGGAGATGGGCTTCGACGAGATCCTGCTGGAGAGCGTCGGGTTCCCGGACCTGGGAGAGACCCATGTGTTGGCCACCTCGGAAAACCGACCGGAGGACCTCACTGGGCCGGTGGCACAGTTCCTGGAGGAGCTGTCCGGCGCGCTGGCGGATACGGATGCGGCCCTGTCTGTCCTGGCGTCCCAGGAGACGGTGCTGGGCACGGACGAGCTGACGGGAATGACCCCGGAGCTGTTGTCAGAGTATGCCCACCGGGTGTGGACGGACCTTCCTGAACAGGGGATAGCCGTGCTTACATCCTCGCTGGAGCGGGCGGGGATGGACCAGGCGGAACAGAGAATCGTCAGCTTGGGCGGCTCCCGGGAGGAGGGCAGCTGGACTACGCTGACAGCCGGATAGGGCTGCGCGCCAACGATCAGAATGAAAAAATCTCTCAAGTCGAGGACGGCTTGGGAGATTTTTTTGCTTTTTGGGTCACACTATCTGAAAGGGAATCTGTCAGCCAGAATGGAAGGGAGTGCGATCGACAGGATGCCTTTTGACGCGATACAGAGGATTCAGGCCGGAGAGCAGGCGGCCCGGGAGAACCGGGCGGACGCCGTGGCGGAGGGAGAACGGCTCTTGGCGGAGGTCCGGCAGGAGGGACGGCGGCTGGCAGAGCGGGCGAAAGCCCAGGCAGAGGAACATGTGAAGGCGCTGTTTGCCCAAACCGAGGCCGCCGCCGCGGCCCGGAGGGAACAGGCTCTGGCGGACAACCAGGTCCGGTGCCAGCGGATCAAGCAGGAGGCCAGGGGCAGACTGGAGCAAGCCGCCAGGCTGATTATGGAAAGGATCGGAAACGTCTGATGGCCATTGTGAAGATGAAGCGGCTGCGCCTGCTGGGGATGCGGGCGGACCGGGAGCGAATGCTGGGTATGCTGCAGAGGCTGGGGTGCGTGGAGGTGGATGAGCTGGACCTGGACCGGTCCATCCCGGAGTGGGCGGCCCTTACCAGGCCAGATGGGCAGGCACTGGCCGCAGCCAGAGATGAGCAGGATCTGCTGGGCAGCGCGCTGTCCAGCCTGAACAAGCGGGAGAAGCCGAAGGGCAGACTGCTGTCAGCCCGGCGGCGGGTGAGTCCGGCCCAGCTGTTTGACGACGGGGCGTATGCCGCCGGACTGGAGTGGGCCCGGACCATTGTGGACACGGAGCGGTCGGTGGCCGCGCTGGTGGCCCGGCAGGGGGAGGTGCGGGGCCGCCAGACGGCCCTCACCCCCTGGCTGGTCCTGGATGTGCCCCTGGAGCTGGAGGGGGATGGGACGGTGAGCTGGGTGTTCGGAACGGCGTCCTCCGGCGTGGAGCTTGCCGAACTGGAGAGAGCGCTGGCGACGGCCTCAGAGCTGGCCTGCCTGTTTTCCGCCGCCGACGGACGGCAATCCCGCAGCCTTTTGCTGCTGTGCCATGCCAGTGTGGAGACAACCTGCCTGGAGGCCATGGGGCAGCTGGGCTTTTCCCCCGCCCACCTGCGGGGCTGGAGGGGTACGGCGGCGGATAACTACCGGGCACTGGACCGGGAGCTGGAGGAGCTGGAGGAGCAAGTGGCCCGGGCAGAGAAACAGCTGGCCTCCCTGGCATCCCAACGGGAGCTGCTGGAGCGCTGCGCAGACCGGTGCGCTCAGGAGATTGCCCGGGAGGAGGCCAAGGGACGCCTGCTGGACACGGCGGACACCTTCCTGCTGGAGGGCTGGGTTCCGGCCCGGGATGTCCGGCGGCTGGAGACGGTTGTGGTATCCTTCGGCTGTGCCTATGAGCTGTCCGACCCGGTCCCGGAGGAGTATTCCCAGGTGCCGGTACGGCTGGAAAACGGGAGGCTGACCCGGTGCATGAACATGGTCACGGAGATGTACTCCCTGCCGCGCTATGGCTCGGTGGATCCCAACCCCCTGATGGCCCCCTTCTTTATCCTATTCTACGGGATCATGATGGCGGACATGGGGTACGGCCTGCTGATGATATTGGGCGGTGGCTTGATCCTGAAGCGAGGGGTATCCCGGGAGGGGATGCGGAACTTCGGGGAGCTGCTGCTCTACTGCGGGATCAGCACCTTTGGGATCGGCGCTGCTACGGGGGCCTTTTTCGGGGATTTTCTACCCCGGCTGGCCCGGCTGATCGACCCGGACACCACCTTTACCACCCTGCCTGCCCTGTTCACTCCTCTGGAGGACACCATGGCCATCCTGGTGGGAGCTCTGGCCCTGGGCTTTGTCCAGATCGTCACCGGACAGGCGGTGAGCTTTGTCCAGAAGATCCGGGACGGCCGGGGCCGGGACGCTCTGTGGGACGAGCTGCCCTGGTGGGTGATCTACCTGGGCGTGGGCCTGCTGGCACTGGATATGGGCCGTGTGGCCGGCTATCCGGTGGTGCTCCTCATCGGGATTCTGATGATGGTGTACGGCTCCTCCCGGAGGGCCAGAGGGCTGGGCAAGATAGGGGCGGTGATCGGCGCGGTGTACAGCGGGGTGACCGGCATCTTCGGCGATGTGCTCTCCTATTCCCGGCTTATGGCCCTGATGCTCTCGGGCAGCATCATCGCCAGCGTGTTCAACACCCTGGGGAGCATCACCGGCAATGTGGCCGCCTTTGTGCTCATCGCCATGGCGGGCAACCTGCTGAACTTCGCCTTGAACCTGCTGGGCTGCTATGTCCACGACCTGCGGCTGCAGTGCCTGGAGTTTTTCAAGGCCTTTTACCGGGACGGAGGAGTGCCCTTCCGTCCCCTGCGCGTGGAGACAACGTATGTAGAGCTTGAGGAGGAACATCATCATGTTGGCTGAGTTTGTGGAGCTGTTTGGAGGGACCGCCCTGGCGTTTCTGGGCGCGGGATTGGCGGTGGCCCTGTGCTGCGTGGGCTCCGCCCGGGGCACCGGTCTGGCCGGAGAGGCGGCCACGGGGCTCCTGTCCGAGGCGCCCGAGCATTTTTCCAAGTGCCTGATCCTCCAGGTCATCCCCGGTACCCAGGGTCTGTACGGACTGGTGATCTGGTTCTTTGCCCTGTTCGTCTTGGGGGTGTTCGGTGGCGGGATACGGCAGCTCAGCGCCACCCAGGGTCTGACGGTGCTGATCTCCTGCCTGCCCATGGCCATCGGAGGCTACCGCTCCGCCGTCTACCAGGGGCGGG
>CAJLWS010000072.1 GCA_905210385.1 uncultured Eubacteriales bacterium
CAAGGAATGGCTTGACAGGGCGCGGGCCCATCTGCTATGGTGGAGGCGGCCGGTGACAGCGGTCAGTCTGAACGGAAAGGGTGATCTGCTATGAAGAAGATGCGTGTGCGGAGGGTCCACGCCTTCTGACCCTCCAAAATTATATTTTTGGAGGCCGACAAATGAATCAAAAAGACATCCACATCCGGACGGCGGACACCCGGGAGGAAGCGGCAATTTTTTGGGCGGAGCTGCAGGCCTATTTCGACCGGGACATTTTCCCGCCGGGAGAAGAGGCGGGCCGAGAACACTGCGGCTCTGAGGAATATCGACAGAACCTGGAGGCTCTGCGCAGCCGGCAGGCCAATCCCCTGTACTTTCTGTATTTCCAACGGGGTGAGGAGACCATTGGCTTTTCCATGGCGGTGATTTACTCCAGTGAGGATGGGAAGTGCTTCATCCTGGAGTTCTGCATCTACCCACAGTTCCGGGATGGCGGCGTCGGATCCGCATGTGCCCGGATGCTGATGGAGTGGGCCCGGCAAAGGGGAGCATCCTATTTTCAGCTCAACGCTGCCCGGGAGGACCGCCGCCGATTCTGGGGGCGGCTGGACTTTCTTCCAGATGGTATGGATGAGTGGGGAGAGCCGCTGATGCGGTACATTCCCGGGGAAGGCGTGCACTTGGAGGAGGTCGGAGAGGACAACTGGCTGGCGGTGCGCCGGCTGTCCGTGGGGGAGGATCAGCGGGGATTCCTGGATACGGCGGAGGGCATCCTGGCCAGAGGGTACGCATACCGGGATTGCCGGGCCAGGGTGTTCGCTGTTTTCCAGGAGAACACACCGGTCGGCCTGGCCCTGGTGCGGGATCTGGACGAGGAGCCCGCATGCTACGAGCTTCAGCAGTTCATGGTGGACGCCCGATTCCAAAACCGGGGCTACGGGACCCAGGCCCTCCGGCTGCTGCTGCGCCTTTTGGAAGGGGAGCGCCGGTATGACGGCGTGGAGGTCTGCGTCAAGGCGAAGAACGCCGCGGCGCTGCACCTCTATCAAAAGCTGGGATTTTCCGACACAGGCTATGTGGATCCAGCGCTGCCAGATTGTCGGAACCTCAGGCTTGGATTTGGGCGGAGCTCAGGGAGCTCAGCTTGAAAATCAAAATAGGAGGAGAAATCTAGTATGAAAAAAACACTGGTACTCTTGCTGGCACTGACAATGATTGGACTGGCGGGTTGCGGAAGCCCGGACGCAGTGGCGACCGAGGATAACCGCGTCGTAGTCGACTATGAGATTGATGTTCCCGAGGGCTTTGAGAAAGTGGAGATTGAAGGACTGGATCTTTACTATGCCAATGCGGACGGTTCCAACATCAATATGACCATCATGGAAAAAACCGCCGCAGATGATGCCTCCTTCGATGGGATAACCGCAGAAATGCTCCGAGATACCCTGCAGGAAGGCTTCCTGGAATCCTATGAGATGGAAGTGAGTATCGAGGAGGATTCCCTGACCCAGGAGCCGGTGTGTGATTTCCCCGCGTATCAATATCTCTGTTCCTATGAGATGTCGGGTGTTCCGCTAGAGCAGCTGATCGTCTGTATCAACGCGGATAAAATTTACACCATTACCTATACTGACATCAGCGGGGAATGGATGGAAGCCTTTCAAAGCAGTGCGCAAAATATACAGCTGACCACGGAAAGTGAGTAAAAAGGGCGGAAAACTTTGAAAAAATTTTCACAAACCCCTTCACTTTCTGAATAGTATGGGGTATAATGTACCCGCGCGAAGCCAAAGAAGATCCAAAAATTATAAGGAGTGAATTCCAATGAGCATCAAAGTTGGTATTAACGGGTTTGGCCGGATCGGCCGTATGGTCTTCCGTGCCAGCGTCAACCATCCCGACATTGAGATCGTGGGCATCAACGACCTGTGCCCCGCTGACTATCTGGCCTATATGCTGAAGTACGACACCATGCACGGCAAGTTCCAGGGTGAGGTCTCTTCCACCGAGAACGCCATCGTGGTCAACGGCAAGCAGATCCCCGTCTACGCCGAGCGCAACCCCTCTGATATTCCCTGGGGTGAGCTGGGCGCGGAGTACGTGGTGGAGTCCACCGGTCTGTTCCTGACCAAGGAGAAGGCTCAGGGCCATATCGACGCCGGCGCCAAGAAGGTCATCATGTCCGCCCCCTCCAAGGACGACACCCCCATGTTCGTGTGCGGCGTCAACCTGGATGCCTATACCCCCGACATGACCTTCGTGTCCAACGCCTCCTGCACCACCAACTGCCTGGCCCCCATCGCCAAGGTTCTGAATGATAAGTTCGGCATCACCGACGGCCTGATGACCACCGTGCACTCCACCACCGCCACCCAGAAGACGGTGGACGGCCCCTCCATGAAGGACTGGGGCGGCCGTGCTGCTACCGGCAACATCATCCCCTCCTCCACCGGCGCCGCCAAGGCCGTGGGCAAGGTCATCCCCGCCCTGAACGGCAAGCTGACCGGCATGTCCATGCGGGTTCCCACCCTGGACGTGTCCGTGGTGGACCTGACCGTCAATCTGGCTAAGCCCGCAAAGTATGAGGAGATCTGCGCCGCGATGAAAGAGGCCAGCGAGGGTGAGCTGAAGGGCATCCTGGGCTACACCGACGAGGACGTGGTGTCCAGCGATTTCCTGGGCGATCCCCGCACCTCCATCTTCGACGCCAAGGCCGGCATCGCTCTGACCGACACCTTTGTGAAGGTCGTGAGCTGGTACGACAACGAGATGGGCTACTCCAACAAGGTGCTGGACCTGATCGAGCACATGTACAGCGTGGACCACAAGTAATTTGGCTTGGTTTCGCCAAAGGGCTCCGCTTCGGCGGGGCCCTTTTCCCATGTTTGGAGCAATGGCGTCACTTTTTTCTTTACGTGTGGAGAATCGTGTGATATTATAATAAAAACGAGATTAGGAGGCCGGTCCCAGATGGAAGAGCTGGAGGAATTGAAACACCGCCTGGAGCAGCAGCGGCCCGATACCTGGGAGGAGCTGCCGGACATTCCCCTGTACATGGATCAGGTGGTGTCCTATCTGTCCAAGCAGCGGATCTCCTTTGAGGAGGGGGACAGCCTGACGCCGGCCATGATCAACAACTATATCAAGGACGGTTTGCTGGCCCGGGCAAATGGGAAGAAATACGGGCAGGAGCACCTGGCTTACCTCACCGCCATCACCGCCCTGAAGCAGGTGCTATCCGTGCGGGAGATGCGGGCCCTCACCGCCATTGGGCGGGAGCGCCGGGACTCCAAGCGCCAGTATGAATACTTCTGGAAGCACCTGGACGAAGCGCTGACCTCCACCGCCCGGCGCCTGGATGAGAATACCACGGACCATGACTTGCCCAAGGTGGTGCTGGAGCTGGCCCTGCGCAGCTACGCCGACGGGCTGGCCTGCCGGCAGATGCTTGCCATCATGGCGCAGCGGACCGGCCACGGGGAGCTGCTTACCGGGGAAAAGAAGAAGGGGAAAAAGGAAAAGTGAACCCAAGGGCATTGCCCTTTGATCTTATTTTGTTTTGTATAGGGAGGACATGATTATGAGCGAGTATGTCATCGTGACCGATTCATCCTGCGACCTGCCGGCCAAACTGGTGGAGGAGCTGGAGCTCCAGGTGGCACCCCTGGCGTTCCTTATGGGGGATAAAACCTTTCGGAACTATCCGGATAACCGAGAGATGAGTCCTGAGGAGTTCTATTCCCGCCTGGCCGCCGGCGAGATGGCTACCACCAACGCCGTCAATGTGGGCGAGGCCACTGAACTGCTGGAACCCTTTCTGAAGGAGGGGAAGGACGTTCTGGTGCTGGGGTTCTCCTCCGGCCTATCTACCACGTTCAACTCCTTCCAGATCGCCGCAGCGGACCTGTCTGAGCACTATCCGGAGCGGAAGATCTATGCTGTGGACACCTTGTGTGCCTCCCTGGGCCAGGGGATGCTGGTGGCCCAGGCCGCCCGCCTGCGCCAGCAGGGCAAGAGCATCGAGGAGGTGCGGGACTGGGCGCTGGACTACCGGCTGCACCAGTGCCACTGGTTCACGGTGAACGACCTGTACTTCCTGAAGCGGGGCGGCCGGGTGTCCGCCGCCACCGCCCTGGTGGGCACCATGCTGCAGATCAAGCCGGTGATGCATATGGACGATGAGGGGCACCTGATCAATATGGCCAAGGCCCGGGGGCGCAAGGCCTCCCTGCTGGCCCTGGTAGACAAGATCCAGGAACTGGGCACCGACCCGGCCGGCCAGACCATGTACGTCAGCCACAGCGCCTGCCTGGAGGACGCCCAGTTCGTGGCCGACGAGGTGAAGAAGCGCTATGGGGTGAAGGAGATCATCATCAACAGCATCGGCCCCGTCATCGGCGCCCACACCGGCCCGGGCTGCGTGGCCCTGTTCTTCACCGGCAGCAAGCGGTGAGTCCGGAGAGATAGGCGCAAAAAATCCGCAGGGGTTGTCTCCCCTGCGGATTTTTCATGCGAAAGCGTCAATCGACCAGCTTGTCCAGCTCCTTGATGTGCTCGGTGTCGCTGGAGATCTGGTGGTTGGCCTGCTTGGCGTACAGGTTGACGGCCACCTGGGACTTCTTGATGGGCTGCATGGTGCCGGCGCCGGCCACGCAGCCGCCGGGACAGGCCATACCCTCCAGCAGGTAGCCGGGGTACTTGCCCGCCACCGCCGCCTGCATCATCTTGCGGCATTCCCGCAGGCCCTCGGCAGTGGCGACCTTTACCTCCGTGCCGGGATAGCGGGCCTGGATCACGTTCACCACCGCCTTGGCCACGCCGCCGGATACGGCGAAGTTCCGGCCGTCGGTGGAGGCGTCGTTCACACCATGGGGATCCTCCTCGATGGTCTCCAGATCCACGTGCTTGGCGTCGAAGATCCCGTCCATCTCCTCAAAGGTGAGCACGAAATCCACCTCGCTGCGTACGCTCTTGCGCATGGCCTCCAGCTTCTTGGCGGCGCAGGGGCCGATGAACACCACTTTGGCGTTGGGGTGCTGGTGCTTGATCAGTCGGGCGGTCAACGTCATGGGAGTCAGGGCCATGGAGATGCAGTTGGCATAATCGGGGAACAGCTTTTTGGCCATGACGGACCAGGCCGGGCAGCAGGAGGTGCCCATGAAGGGCAGTTCATCGGGGACCTCCCGCATGAAGTCCTCCGCCTCCTGGGTGGCGCACAGGTCGGCGCCGATGGCCACCTCGAACACGTCGGCAAAGCCCAGCTGCTTCATGGCGGCCCGGAGCTTGCCGGGGGTGACCTTGGGGCCGAACTGGCCCACAAAAGCGGGGGCCACGGCAGCATACACTCGCTCGCCAGACTGGATGGCCCGGATAACCTGGAAAATCTGAGACTTGTCGGCAATGGCGCCAAAGGGGCAGTTGACCAGGCACATGCCGCAAGAAACGCACTTTTCCGGATCGATGTCTGCCTTGCCGTTGGCGTCGGTCCCGATGGCGCCCACTCCGCAGGCGGCGGCGCAGGGGCGCTCCTGGATGATGATGGCGTTATAGGCGCAGGCCTCCGCGCAGCGGCCGCACTTGATGCACTTGTCCTGGTCGATGTGGGAACGGCCGTTATAGCGGTCCAGCTTGATGGCGTCCTTGGGACAGACCTCCTCGCAAGGATGGGCCAGGCAGCCCTGGCAGCCCTCTGTCACCAGTACCCGCTTTTCCGCGCAGCCGTTGCAGGCGAACTTGATGATATTGATCAGCGGAGGGGTATAGTAAGTTTCCGCCCGGTCCGCCGCCTCGATATTGTCTGAAAGGGGCGCGTGCTCTGCGGCGCTGCGGCAGGGCAGGCCCATGGCCAGGCGCAGCCGCTCCCCCACGATGGCCCGCTCCAGGAACACGTCGTTGCGGTAGTTGCCCACCTCGCCGGGAATGATTTTATAGGGAAGCTCCTCAATACGCTTATCCACTGGCCATTCGGTGTGATAGGCCATGCGGGCTACTTCCCGGAAAATCCTGTGACGAATCTCTTGAATTCTGGTTTCAATGCCTCTCATTTGCTATCCGTACCTCCTATTGAAGACCGATCGGATGCGGCAATACCGCGATGGAATGTTCTCTTTGCGTACACACTATATCGAAGAGAAGCAAGTTTGTCAATAAAAACACAAAGGATCCCGAAAGAAAAGAGAGAGAAACGACAGAGAGAAGGAAAATAACAAAAAATTCACCAGAATATAGAAAAGGGATCGGCTGTGTTATGGCCATCAAATATGACCAGCCGCGGCACGCAGCTTGATTGACAGGAGTAAAAGTGTGCGCTATCATCCCAATGAAATAAGCAGACTGCGGGACAGAGCCAAGAACTTTGTATGGAGGGATGATTTGTGCGGGGGACCTACTTTTTGGGAAACGGTGCCTTTGAAACGCGAGAGATGCCCGAGCGCCAACTGTTTGAAACGGAGGTGCTCGTTAAGGTGGGCGCCTGTGGTGTTTGCGGCACGGATGTGCATATCTATCATGGAGACAAGGGCTCGGCTGAGGTGAGGCCGCCAGTCGTCCTGGGACATGAATTGTCTGGGACAATCGTGGAGACTGGCGCAGGGGTAAAGAAACTAAAGTGCGGGGATCGGGTTGCGATTGATCCCAACCAATACTGCGGAGAATGTCACTACTGTAAGGCTGGGAAGAAACAGTTGTGCGAAAATCTGTATGCGATCGGCGTGAACCGGGATGGCGGCTTTGCGGAGTACTGCTATGTGCCGGAGGCTCAGTGCTTTTTGCTGGACAACCGAGTGCCATTGGAACATGGGGCGATGGCGGAACCGTTGGCTTGCTGCATTCATGGTGTGGACCGGGCCAAAATTCGCCTTGGCGATACTGTGTTGGTCATCGGCGGCGGCGCCATCGGCCTGCTTATGGTACAACTCGCGAAGCAATCCGGAGCCTCCGCAGTTATTTTGAGCGAGCCTGTGGAGCTGCGCAGAAAGATTGGCCTTGAGATAGGCGCCGATGCTGTGATCGATCCTTTCCGGGAAGTCTTGCGGGAAAGACTGATTCAGATCACAGGGCAGGATGGCGTGGATGTTGTAATTGAGTGTGTGGGAAATCTTTCCGCCACGGAGCAGGCATTTGCCGCCGCAAAGCGCGGTACAACAATCCTATTGTTTAGCGTTCCGAAAGCGGGCGCCAGCTACTCATTGAGCTTAGAGGATGTCTATCAAAAAGAACTGAGGATTGTGGGATCATTGATCAATCCTGATACGCATCAACGAGCAGTTGATATGATCAACAGGGGAAAAATCCAACTTGACCCGCTGATTACCCACCGTTTCCCGCTGGACCAGGTCAAAGAGGCAATTAGGATGCAGATGTCCAATGAATCTATCAAAGTATTGACATTAAGGTCAAAAGGGAGGTTTTGAAGTTAGCGCAGCTAATGTTAGGCCTG
>CAJLWS010000073.1 GCA_905210385.1 uncultured Eubacteriales bacterium
CTTAGTTGGCTTTCTCCGAACGAATTCACTGTCCAATATGTTTGACAAACCTACAATTTTCCGGATTTTCATTTTTATATAGTGAGGGGGAAAGTGCAACAAAAGCTGCCTTTCAAACGGGATATTGAGTGAGAGAAAGTAAAGGGTTTGGGATTTTCCCAACAAGCCAAAATCGCAAATGGGTACTCATTTGCTGTGCTTGCTCCCTACTCAAAACAAAGGAAAGGACGGGAAAGGAATGGAAAAGAAGCGAACAATCAAAGACGGGCAAATCGTTGTAAAAAATCCACTCTATCAAGAGTTGCCCACACACGAAGTTACAATTCAATCCGGCAGGACGTTCTATCGTTTTACGGGAAGCTACGACGGAAGCCGAAGCCTACCCCATAAAGTTTTACGGCTTATGGGGCACTCCCCTATTGATGAAAAAGACGAGGAGCGTTAAAATGAGTATAAGCAATCCTGTAATGGCAGACTGCCCGCCGATGAAAGGAGCAGAAACGATGTTAAGGCAGTCTGGCAAGATTACCGCCCTCTATTGCCGCCTATCCCGCGACGATGAACTAACGGGCGACAGCAACAGCATTGTAAATCAAAAGGCGATTTTAAGTAAGTACGCAAAGGAAAATCATTTTTCAAATCCATTGTTTTTCGTGGACGATGGATATTCCGGGACAAACTTCAACCGTCCAAGTTGGAGCGAACTTTTGGAAAAAATCGAAAACGGCGAAGTGTCCACCTTGATCGTCAAGGATATGTCGCGGCTTGGGCGTGATTATCTGAAAGTGGGATTTTATACCGAAGTCCTGTTCGTGGAAAAGGGCGTGCGTTTTATAGCTATTAACAACGGCATAGACAGCGCAAACCAGCAGGACAGCGACTTTACCCCCTTTCTCAATATCATCAACGAGTGGTATGCGAAAGACACCAGCAAGAAGATACGCGCGGTGATGAAGTCAAAAGGCGAAGCGGGGGAACACCTCTGCACCAACCCGCCATACGGCTACAGGAAAGACCCGGAAAACAAAAAGCGGTGGATTATCGACCCCGAAGCTGCCGAAGTTGTCAAGCGGATATTCGCCCTTTGTCTGGACGGTTACGGGCCGTCGCAGATTGCCCGTATTCTGAAAGATGATAAAGTCATAACGCCGACAATCCATTTTCAGCAGACAGGCAGGGCGACAAGGAACGCGCCGCCGGATAATCCCTTTAACTGGACGGGCGATACAATAGCCGACATTTTGGAGCGTCCGGAATATCAAGGGCATACAGTAAACTTCAAAACCTACAAGCAGTCCTACAAGAGCAAAAAGACCTGCAATAATCCCGAAGAAAAATGGCTTGTGTTTGAAAATACCCACGAAGCAATCATTGACGCTGACACATGGGCGCGGGTGCAGGAATTGCGGAAGAACAAACGCCGCCCGACGAGGACAGGAAAGACAAATATGTTTTCCGGCATTGTGCGCTGCGCCGATTGCGGTGAAAAGCTGTATTACTGCACAAGCAGGAACTTTGAAGCAAGGCAAGACCACTTTGTCTGCTCTACTTCAAGGCTCAAAGGGAAAGAGGTTTGCGCGACGCATTTTATCCGCGCCGTTGTCTTGGAACGGGGCGTACTCGCCCACATGAGAATGACGATTGCCTGTGTTGCGAACCATGAAGAACAATTCCGCAAGGCTATGGGTGCGAAGCAGAAAGCCGAAGCAAAAAGAGAACTCGCGGCGAAGCGTCGGCAACTGACGCAGGCAGAACGACGGATAGAAGAACTTGACCGACTATTCAAGCGTATTTATGAGGACAACGTAGGCGGAAAACTATCTGACAGCAGATTTCAAATGCTCTCTGACGACTACGAGCAGGAGCAGAAAGAACTGCGGGAAAAGCTGTTGCGGTTGAATGAAGAAATTACAGAACAAGAGGAACAGGCAGAGAATATCGACAGGTTTATCTGCAAGGTGCGGAAGTATCTCGACTTGAACGAGCTGACACCCACTATCCTAAACGACATGGTAAAGGCGGTATATGTTCACGCGCCGGACAAGTCGAAGGGTTATCGGGAACAACAGATTGACATTTCCTATGACCTTGTAGGAATACTCCCCGCGTCTTTACTGATTGACCTGCAAAACGGAGAAACGGCATAGCCGAAGCTACGCCGTTTCCTGAAAACATTCTTATGCTGTTTTATGCGTGCCGCCCCGAAGGCAGTCCGTTTTTTGCATCTGTCAGTTCTCCTCCCGGGGGTCCGGGTCAGCCCAAAGGGTGGAAAAGTAGTCGTAGTAGGGCATCAGGAAGGCAAACCCCTCCACCAGCCGGTCGGCCAACTCCGGGGTGTAGAGCAGCTCGCTCAGCGGCTCCTCATGGCTGACGGTGAGGGATTTCTTGTTGTACCAGCTGGCCAACCGGGGTTCCGCAGGTGTCTTGGCCCGCTTGTATTCCGGGCCGGTCAGGACAAACTCCTCCTGTTTCTTCAGCTTCCTGTCCAGCCGCAGAAGAGGCTTGGGGTCCCGGTCGATCCGGGCTCGGTGCTTGGCCATCACCACGGGCTGGGAACACCAAAAGCCCATGCCGTAGCTCCACTCCTCCGGCGCCAGCTCAAACCAAAACACCGGGCGGGTCCCCTCCTCCCCGCCGTCCCACCGGAACAGGGACAGCCAGAGGTGGTCCTTATAGGGCCCCCGACCGAACAGCCGGCGGGCGTCCCGGTAGATCCGGGAGACCTTCCCATTCAACCCGCTCTTGGGAAACCGGTCCAACAGGCCGTTCTGCACCTGGGCGGCCAGCTCCCGCATGGGCTCGTAGAAGTACCGCCTATAGCTCTCTTTGTGGGCCTCGAACCAGCCCCGGTCGTTGTTGAACCGGATGCCCCACATGAAATCCACCGTCTCCTGGGAAAAGCCTTGAAACATGGGCGCTCAGCCTCCTGTCCCGCCTGAGCCGCCCTCGGTTTCCGTGCCGCCGGGCTGGGAGGTGGGCTGCGCAGACGGGGTGGGCTGGGGTGTGGGTTCCTCGCTGGGGGTAGGCTCCGGCGACGGGGTAGGCTCCGGGGTGGTGACAGGATCGGAGGGGGCAGGTTCCGGGGTGGGCTCAGGCGTGGGCTCCTCGGTCACCGGCCCCTCGGGCAGGGGATCCCCCTCTGGGGTAAGGCCCAGGCTGGGAGCGTCCGCAGGATTAAACAGGATGACCCGGTCCCGCTTGGCATACCGGCTGTGGTTCTCATAGGTGCGGGAGATCAGGTTCCCGTTGCCGTCGTATACGCAGCGGTAGACATCCACCTCATATCCAGTGTAAGGCGTGGTCTTGACCTTGGTCGTACCCAGGGGGATGCTCTCGTCCGGCTCATACACCGTTTCCCAAGGAGTGGTGGAGGTGGTGTAGCGCTGGGTCTGAACATAGGTGTCGTCCGTTTTTGTCCCATAGAAGGATACCGTCACGGTATTGCCACTGACATAGGAGACGATTTTGATCGGATAGTCCGTATTGTTGCGGAACTTGTAATCCAGGCTGGGGTAATACACCGTAGCGTCAAGTCCGTTGGGGATATAGCCGGTGGAAAAAGCATGAGCCGCCCGGTTGACGATCTCCAGGTTGGCGTACACCGTGCAGTAGTAGATGCAGGAGGACACCTGGCAGATACCGCCGCCTACCATGTCCACCGTCTCCCCGTTGGCGTAGCCGGTGGACATCTTATAACCGTTGGCGGTGGAGGGGTTGCCGATGGTCCCCAGATAAGAGAACACCTCGCCGGGCATGATCACCGTACCGTTGCAGGAGGAAGCGGCCAAGCCCACATTATAGGACCGGGCATACACACCGTCCAGGTAGGTGGTCACGGTGGACAGCCGATCCCGGTAGAGGTACTGCTCCGCCTCGCTCAGGTCCGGATGGAGGAAGACCACCGGGATGACGCAGCTCTCCCCCGGGGCGGTCTGGTCCAGAATCGCCTGGGCCTCCGCCGGATCCACGCTCATGCCCACCACGGTGGGGGAGATCGTGCCGTCCTCCAGCACCTGGGACGCCTGAGGCTCCACATAGACCAGCTCCGCCAGAATTTCGCCGTTCAGCTCCGCAGTGGGAACCGTCTGGGTCTCCACCGTCAGTTGGGTCTGGCCGGAGGACAGAGCCTCCCGCACCTGCTCCATCAGCGCGTCCACATCCACCTCTTCCCCGTCTGTCCCCCGGGTCAGGGTAAGCTCCTCGTCCCCCACTTCATAGGTGAAATCCACAGGGGCCACATACAGCTCCTCGGCAATCTGCTCCAGCAGGCGCCTGGCCTCCCGCTCCCCCTCCGGGGTGAAGGACAAAGCATCCATTGGCAGGGATACCGTCTCCCGCCCTAGTCCCAGCCACAGGATACCCAGCTTCAGGAAGGGCTGATCGGCCTTGGCCTCCATGCCACGGTCCACCGCCGCCTGGGGATCGCTCTCCAGCATACTGCCAGACAGTTCCACACGCTTTCCATCTCCATAGCCCAGGGTGAGCGTCCGGCCCTCCAGATGCTTCTCCATATAGGCAGACAACTGGCTCACTGCGTCCTGCTGGTTTACGCCCCCCAGATCCAGCACCACAGCCCCAGTGCTGTCCTGGGCCTGCGCCCCTGGCAGAAGACGGCCATTGTCCTGCACCCACTTGCAAAGGCCGCAGTAAGCTCCAATCAATATGACGATCACAACCGCCGCGATGATTCCAGCCAGCGCCGGAACGGGCAGTTTCCTTTTCTCTCTGGATTGTTCCATCGTGCACCTCCGAAAGAACGCCTTGCCTGACCAACTTTTCCTGTAGGCATTACAGCAATTCCTGTTCTACTGAGTTATTGTACCACCATTCCATAGGAAGCGGCAATAACATTTTTGTAAAAAAGAGTTACAGTTCCATGACAGTTTTCCGATTTGCCCTCTATTCGCAGATTCATAGGCTCCAAACCTCCCGTTTGGAGCCTATGAGACCGACTCTGCCAAAATATTGTCCTGCAAAAACTTCCGGTATCCCCAGTTCTTAAGGCAAGAATTCCTTTACACCCATCGGGAAAACGTATATAATGGAGAACACAGCAATCCATAATTGAGGAGGCGCGAGCACATGGCTGGCTCCCAGCAGAAAAGCCCTGGCGACAGCAACCAGAACAGCACTCAGAACAACCCGGGGCCGGGCTACCATTATGAATATAATTATGACTATAACTTCCATGCTGGCCCCAGCCATCCGCCCCGAAAGGACAACAGTTGGGGAGATTGGATTGGCATCATCGTCCTGCTGGTTCTCCCTTTTGGCATCACCCAAGTCATCGGCGTCATCTGGGCTATCCGGAAGGTGCTGGGCATGTCCCGGCAGCAACGCAGCCATTACTACAGCCAGTATCGCCGGACCGCCGAACGCATCCGTGACGAGGTGGAGGATATCTTCCGCGGCAACCGCTCCTCCGGCTTTTCCGGGCAGTCCTATGACTCCAATGCCCAGAATGCCAACTACAACTACACCACAGGCAGCCAGCAGGCCTGGGCTCAGCCCGGCCCCACCGCCGATCCCCAGGGTCGGGAGTCGGCTCAGCCGGAGGCCTCCGCCAAGAAGTCCGGCTCCTCTAAGACCTACAAAGCCAAAGCCAAGCGCAGCGCCCGCAAACAGATGAACGGGGATGAAAAGGCAGGCAACGGACTGATCATCGGCGGGGCCATTCTATCGGGCATTTTCGGCCTGGGTACCGTGAGCCTGCTGATCGAGTTTTTGGACTCCCTGTTCCGGGGGTACTTCTTCTCCGAGGACCTGATCGGAGTGCTGGCCTGCGGCGTCTTTTTCGCCGGTGGCCTGGCCATGCTGCTGGCCGGCATCGGCGGAAAAAACCGCCGGGAGCGCATTCTGAACTACCTGGGCTACATCGGTACCAACGAGGAGATCGGCCTGGCCCACATGGCGGCCACCTTCGGCGTGTCGGTGCGGAAGCTTTGCAAGGACCTGCGCTACATGCTCTCCGAGGGCATCCTGCCCTATGGATATCTGGACCTGGCCGAGGGCAAGCTGTACCTCACCGACGAGGGCTATCAGGCCAGGGACTCGGAGTCCTTTTCCGCTTCCGGCACCGGAACCAATGGAGCGTCCGACAGCCGGGAGGGGGCGGAGAGCCGGGAGGACGCCATCCTCCGGGAGATCCGGCAGGTCAACGAGTCCATACCCGACGCGGCCATGCGGGCCAAGATCTCCCGGATCGAGGAGATCACCGGGAAGATCCTCGCTTACCAGAAGTCCCATCCCAACCGGGAGAACCAGCTACGCCCCTTCCTGAACTACTATCTCCCCACCACCCTGAAGATCCTCCGGGCCTATGCCCAGCTGGAGGCCCAGGGCATTGAGGGCGAGAACATCACCGCCGCCACCGAGCGCATCGAGGGAATGATGGACCAGGTGGTGGCTGGTTTTGAGAAGCAGCTGGACCGGCTGTTCCAGGATGACGCCATGGACATCACCTCCGATGTGCAGGTGCTGGAAAACATGCTGAAGAAGGACGGCCTGTCCGACGACAACATGACCATGCCTATGGCTTAACCGTCCGCTTCACATCCGCTGGGGCCTTCCCGAATGGGAAGGCCCCAGCGTTTTTGCGTCCGTCAGAAACCAAAGATCGCCTTCAGGCTCTCCGTATAGGGCGCCCGGCAGATTCCCCTCTCCGTGACGATCCCCGCGATCAGGCTGTGGTCCGTCACGTCGAAGGCAGGATTGAAGCACTTCACCCCCGCCGGCGCCATAGGCTCCTTGTACCACAGGGTCCGGATCTCCTCCGGGTCCCGCTCCTCGATGGGAATATCCGCCCCCGTGGGGCAGTCCAGGTCAATGGTGGAAGTGGGGCCCAGCACATAGAATGGGATTCCGTAATGCCTGGCCAGGATGGCCACCCCGCTGGTACCAATCTTGTTGGCCGTATCCCCGTTGGCGGCCACCCGGTCACAGCCCACGAAACAGGCCTGTACCCATCCGTTGCGCATCACCATGGAGGCCATGCTGTCGCAGATCAGGGTCACGTCCACTCCCGCCCGACTCAGCTCATAGGCGGTGAGCCGGGCCCCCTGGAGCAGGGGCCGGGTCTCGTCGGCAAACACTCTCAGGCGGACGCCCCGCTCCTGCCCCAGCAGGATGGGTCCCAGGGCGGTGCCGTACCGGGAGGTAGCCAGAGGCCCGGCGTTGCAGTGGGTGAGAATGCCGTCCCCCTCCCGCACCAGGCTCAGGCCATACTCCGCGATGGCCCGGCACATAGCGATGTCCTCCCGGTGAATGGCCAGGCACTCCGCCTCCAGGGCGGCCAAAACCTTATGCCACCCTTGGGGCAGCGCCCGCCTGGCCCGACCCAGCATCCGGTCCACCGCCCAGGCCAGGTTCACCGCCGTGGGCCGGGTGGCCGCCAGGCCGGCAGCCC